>JAHDCH010000070.1 GCA_020629995.1 Pseudaestuariivita sp.
TAGGCATCGCGGCAAAAGCTTTGAATCGCGGTGTTGACCAGTCCATGCATACGGTTCGCCCTTGTTACGCGGGCGATCATGCGCCGCCAGAGGTTAAGAACGTCCCAACAGTTAAAATTGTCGTCACCTTTCGGCGCGCAGAGCGGTCACTCGGACCCGCTGACCGATTTGACGGTCTGGAACGCGCGGATGCCCCACAGGCCCGCCTCGCGCCCGAACCCCGATGCGCCGCGCCCACCGAACGGAGCGCCGGGCACCCGGCTTTGGCCGCTGACCTGAACCATGCCCACCCGCAACGCGCGGGACAGGCGCGCCGCGCGGGCCGGGTCCGCTGTCTGCACATACCCGGCAAGCCCATAGTCGCCGGCATTTGCCAAGGCGATGGCTTCTGCTTCGGTCTCAAAGGGTGTCAGGGCCAGAACCGGGCCAAAAACCTCAAGGTCGAACAGCTCCATGTCCGGTGTGACATCGGCAAAGACCGTGGCACGCGGGTAATATCCGCGATCCACCCCCTCGGGGCGGCCGGGTCCACCGGCCACAAGCCGCGCGCCCTGCGCCGTGGCACGGGCAATCGCCTGCTGAACCCGGTCAAACTGCGCCGCCGTGACAAGGGGGCCAAAATGCGCGCCAGGCGCATCGGGCGGGCCAAAGCGCACCGCGCGGGCGCGGTCCGCCGCGCGGGCGACAACCTCGTCATAGATGCTGCGCTGCACCAGCATGCGCGATGCGGCATTGCACGATTGCCCGGTGTTGCGAAAGCAATGCGCCAGCCCCTGGGCCAGAGCCAGATCCAGATCGCAATCGTCGAACAGGATGTTGGGCGACTTGCCGCCCAGCTCGAGCACGACAGGCCGCAAGAGCGCACCGGCGCGCGCGGCGATATCCCGCCCCACGGCCGTTGATCCGGTAAAGGACACAACATCGATCCCCTCGGCCTCGACAAGCGCGGCACCGGCCCGCCCGTCCCCCTGCACGATCTGCACAAGGCCGCGCGGCAGAGCCGCATCGACCACCTCGGCCAGAACCGCGGTGCTGAGCGGGCACAGCTCGGATGGTTTCAGAACGGCGGCACATCCCGCCGCCAGCGCGCCGCCCAGTTTGAGAGCGACCTGGTTCAGCGGCCAGTTCCAGGGCGTGATCAGCGCCGCAACCCCCAAGGGTTCATGCCGGACCCAATGCCCGGGCGCCGCGATCTCAAGTTCCGGCGTGTCCTGCAGCGCGGCCCGTGTGGCGCGCAAATGGGCAAGGGCCGCCGCGACCTGCTTGTCACGGGCAAAGTCGATGGGCGCGCCCATCTCGGCGCTGATCGCCTCGGCAAAGTCTGCGCGGCGGCGCTCTATTCCGACGCTCAGCGCGTCGATCAGGTCCGCGCGCCGGGCTGCAGGTACTTCGGGCCCGCGCGCATCGAACGCGGCCTGCGCTGCGCGCGCGGCCGCCGCTACATCCTCGGCATTGGCCAGCGGCACGCGCGCGCGCTGTGCTTCGGTCGCGGGATTCACCTGGACCTGAGTGGTGCGCACATCCCAGCCGGACGCCTGCGGCCAGAGGCAGCCCGCATCGGGACGGTCAATCAAGGGCACATCGGTCATCATGCAGCCTGTTGGCACGAGGAAATCATCAGCGGCGATGTTTGGTGCGCACCGCCCGCTGTCAACCCCGCCCGGCACTATGGTGCACAGGCTGCACCATGGCGCGCCTAGAAGTCGGTCGGCGCGCCACCTTCTTCTTTCCGGCGGGCGACAAAGGCCTCAAGCTCTTCGCGCAGTGCGTCGTCCAGATGGGGTGGTTCGAAGGCTGCCATGATCTCCTTGAAAAGGTGATGCGCGCGTTCGGCCGTCCAGATGCCGCCCGCGACCTCCCAGGCTTCGAAGTTTTTCCAATCGGACAGGAAGGGCTGGTAGAACGCGGTCGTGTACCGGTCCTGCGTGTGCTGGATGCCAAAGAAATGCCCGTCGTGCCCGACCTCGGCGATGGCGTCCAGCGCCAGATCGTCGTCCGAGGTGCCGGTCAGCATCGGGTCCATGTAGCGCTGGATGTGCTGGAGCACTTCGCAATCCATGATGAACTTTTCGGGGCTGGCGATCAGCCCGCCTTCCAGCCAGCCGGCCGCGTGGTAGACCATGTTGGTGCCCGATTGCACCGCCGCCCACAGGCTGTTCGATGTCTCCCACATGGCCTGCCCGTCCGGCACATTGGCCGCGCAGACCCCGGACGAGCGCATGGGCAAACCATAGAACCGCGCCAGCTGACCGGTCATCTGCGTGGCGCGCATGTATTCGGGTGTGCCAAACGCCGGCGCGCCGGACTTCATGTCGACGTTCGACGTGAACGTGCCGATCGCGCAGGGGCAGCCGGGCGCGACGTACTGGAACAGCGCAATCGCGGCCAGACCTTCGGCCAGCGACTGCGCCACCGCGCCTGGCATGGTGACCGGCGCCATGGCTCCGGCAAGCGTAAAGGGCGTGACCACCACCGCCTGCCCGCGCCGCACGAGGCGCAGGCACCCGTCGATCATCGGGTGGTCATGCTTGAGCGGCGAGGTCGAGTTGATGTTGGTGTACATCCGGGGCTTGGCCTGGAACTCTTCTTCGGTCAGGCCGCCCGCGATCCTGACCATCTCCATCACGTCCTCGACCCGCTCGCGGCCCAGACTGTAGGCGTGCATCACCTTGTCGGTCAGCGTCAGCTTGTCATAGAGCACATCAAGGTGCCGCACGCTGGCGTGGATATCCACCGGTTCGACCGGATAGCCCCCGGCAAAGTGAATACAGTTGAAATACTGAGTCAGCTTCAGCAGGTCCTGGCATTGCTTGCGCGTGCCGGACACCTTCTTGCCGATTTCAAGGTCATAGTAATTGGGCGGCGAGGACACGTTGCCGAAGGTGATATGCCGCCCGCCGATGGTGATCGCTCGGTCCGGGTTGCGCGGCGTCAGGGTGAATTCGGACGGCGCCTTGCCGACCATCTCCATCACCCAGTCGCGGTCCAGCTTGACGAGGTTCCCGTCCACCTTCTGGCCGGCCTCGCGAAAGATCCCCAGCGCCTCTTCGTTCAGAAAGACGATGCCGAGGTCCTCGAGGATGCGCATGGCGGTGTCGTGAATCTTTTCAACACCCTCGGGGCTGAGAGGTTCGACCGGAGGATCAATCAGCACCGGCGGGTTCCATGGCATCTGGTCGATCACCGCGCCCCCGCGCCGGGCGGCATTGCCCGCGCGCCCACCGCCGCGGCGGCGGCGCGGTGCTGCTGTGGTGTTGGCTGTGTCAGCGGCGTCCATGCGCTTTCCTCCGGTTATCCGAGACCCAGAGTGAGCGGCGCATGCGTGATGCGCTTCGGTAAAATCGACACGATGTGTCGTTTTTCGCGATTGGCCTGTTGGACGGATCCCGCGTCAGCCGATGCCCAGAGCACCAGGCAAAGCGCCGATGTCGGGCAGGACAATATCGGCATAAGGCCAAAGAACCTCGGCGGGGGCAAGGCCGCTGGTGACACCGATGGTTGTCATGCCAGCCGCGCGTCCGGCCAGCAGATCATGCGTGCTGTCACCCACCATTGCCGTGCGCGCGGGTGCCACGCCCATGGCTTTGGCAGCGGCCAGCAAAGGCCCTGCGCCGGGCTTGGCCCCATGACCGCTGTCGCTGCCAAAGATGACGGCAAACGCCTCTGCCACGCCCAGCTGCGTCATGTGCGCCCGCGCGGCCTCTTCGGCATCGTTGGTCATCACGCCCAGACCAATACCCGCCGCACCCAGCTGCGTCAGCAGCGGCGCAAGCGGCACGATCTCGGACGCAGGCTGATCGGCCGCCGCGCGCGCCAGCCTCGTTTCGATCTCGGACGCGGTGTCTGACTTCAGGACCCGGGCGGCGATTTCGGCAATTTCGCGGTTCGAGCCGGCGATGACCGGAGACGCCGGATCAAACCTGCGCGTGACGCGATCAAACCCCCAGGCCTCGGCCAGGGCGGGTTGTTGATCCGGTTCCGCAAGTTCGGCGATCATGCGATCGGCAAAGCCTGACCACGTCTGTTCGAAATCGATCAGCGTGCCGTCCTTGTCAAAGATCAGCGCGTCCAGTTCTGGCAGGCCGGTCATGTCCAGTGCACCTGCCCGCCGCCCGGCAGCGCCTGCCGCGCCTGCATCGGTGTGTCATAGGGCACCCCGTGCGCGTCGCAGAACGCGATGACCCAGGCGTCATCCATCACCAGAAAATCCAGAACCGACCCAAGGAAGGCCGCATCGCCCGCCTGCGCCTTGAGGTCGTCGACGCTGGCCCCGGTTGCTCCCAGGAACACGGGCATCAGATCGTCATTGGCGGCCAGCCAGCCAAGCGCTTGTAATGCAAGGGTTTCTGCCTGTTGCTCAGTCATTGTCGAAACTTCTCATACAAGTTTAAAGGTATTGTTAACCTCTTTGCGCGCATGGTGCGTCCTATCACATGGGGACATCAAGACGAGAGAGGCCATGCCGGTCAAAATCTTGATCGTCGATCCGGTCACCACCAACCGGATCGTTCTAAAGGTCAAATTGCTCGCCGCCTTCTACGAAGTGCTGCAGGCCCCCGGTGGACAGGCGGCGCGGGATGCGCTGACGACGCAGGCTCCGGATCTGGTTCTGATCGGGTCGGGCATGGCGGCCGAGGATGCCATCGATCTGGTGACCAAATTTCCCGACCTTGGCGGCGAAGGCGTTCGCGTTCCCGTTCTGGCTCTGCTCCCGGGACGCGACCCGGACACGCGCCGCGCCTTGCTGACCGCCGGCGTGGACGAGGTTATGGAACGCCCGGTGGACGATCTGATCCTGCTGGCCCGTCTGCGCTGCCTGATGCGTGCCAACCAGGCCATGCGCGAACTGGCCTTGCGTGACGGCACGCGCCGTGCGCTTGGCCTTGCCGAGGCGCCCCAGGGCTTTGAGGCGCCTCCGCGCGTCTCGCTTGCGGGGCATGACACTGCGATGCTCACGCGGCTGGGCACGGCGTTGAAACGGGCAATGCCCGGCGCTTCGGTCAATTCCGATCTCATGGCCAGCCTGCAGACGGGCGAAGCCAAGGCCATGCCGGACGTCTTTGTCGTGACCATGTCGGGCGGCCAGTCCGGTGAAGGGCTTGGGCTGATTTCCAACATCCGGGCACGGCCCGAGCTGCGCGATGCGGCGATCCTGGCCATCGTGCCCCCGGGCACACGTGAAGCGGCTGCCGCCGCGCTGGATCACGGGGCAAACGATCTTGTCGCGTCGGATGTCGAAACCGCGGAACTGGTCTTGCGGCTGCGGCGCCTGACCGCGCGCAAGCGGATGAATGACCGGCTGCGCAAGACGGTTCAGTCAGGCCTGCATGCCGCCGTCACCGACCCTTTGACAGGGCTGTACAACCGCCGGTACGCCATGCCGCACCTGCAACGCATGGCCGAACGGTGCCGCCTGTCCGAACGCGGCTTTGCGGTGATGATCGCCGATCTGGATTACTTCAAACGCGTGAATGACGAACATGGCCATGCCGCGGGCGATGCGGTGCTGGTCGAAACGGCGGAACGTCTGCTGACCAACCTGCGGGCGGTCGATCTGGTCGCGCGGATCGGCGGCGAGGAATTCCTGATCGCAATGCCCGACACCGACCGTGACGCCGCCCAGCGCGCCGCCGACCGCCTGTGCCACGTGATCGGCGACCAGCCATTTGTCTTGCCGGGCCCGAAGGTCAGCATCTCGGTCACGGCCAGCATCGGAGTCGTTCTGGCACAGCCCAACCGCGCGGATTTGCCTGGCGGGATCGATGCGCTGATCCAGGCTGCGGATCGCGCGCTCTATGGCTCCAAGATGCAGGGCCGCAACCAATTCACCCTCGCGCGCAACGCCGCCTGATCTCAGGAGGCGCCCGGCGTCAGGAGCCCTTGCGCCCCTTGCGCGGCCCACGCTCCAGCACCTCGCGCAGCCGCTCGGCATAGGCTTTGCGCTCGGTTTCCGACATGGCCGTGATGTGAGCCAACAGCAGCTCCATCCCCTTTTGCGCCTGCGCGTGCTGCAGGTTGCGCTGGTCTTCCAGCAGCGCGCCAAAGGCGGCGGCGTCGAATGTGTCGGCCCCAAGCAGCGCAAGCGCACGTTCATATCGGGCGCGCCGCGCGCCGCGGTCCGGGCGCAAGCCGCGCAGCTCGCGCCGCAATTCGCGCGACAGGGCGCGGCGTTCCGATGTCTCCATCGCCGCAACAAACGGCAACCGCATGCCGCTGTCACCGCCGCCTGCCCCGCCGTGCCGCTGCGGGCCACCCTGACTGTAGACGCCGACTGCCAGACCGATCACCAGAAGGTTCATCGCCAAAGACGCAAACAGCACGATCCGCAGCCACCCGGGCTGGCGCGGTGATGTCACAGGATCGCTCATCCGTCCCCCTCGCCCGCGTCAGCGAGCTCGCCAAAAAAGCCGGTCTCGGAGCCGAGGCCCATCACCAGCGCCGTATCGTCGCCCAGCACGGCAGCCATCTCGGCGCTCAGCGCCTCGGGCGGCGCCACGCCGATCCACACGCCGGCCACGCCGGCCATGGCCAGCCCGCCCAGCGCCGGCCACCCGCCAAGCGCCTCGACAAAGGTCGCGAATACGCCGCGCGGGGCGGCTGTGTCGACGGGCGCAGGCGCAGAGGTCCAGCTGTCCTGCTCGGCCTCGGCATCCTGCAGGACCCGCGCCAAAAGATCAGGCGACGCGGCGTCTTGCGCGTCCTCGCGGGCCTCGCTGAACAGCGCGTCCAGGAACATGTCGTCTTTGCCGGTCTCAGTCATCTTCGAACCCCAGTTCCTCGCGGCGCGGCGCCAGGATCTGCGCCAGTTGCCGTTTTCCGCGCGCGGTCAGACTTTCCACCGCCTCCACGCTGATGTCCATAATCTCGGCGATTTCGGGATTGCCGAGGTTTTCAAGGTGGCGCAGGATCACCGCCTGCCTTTGCCGTTCCGGCAGCCTGGCCAGCGCGCCATCCAATGCCGAGAGCCGCTCTCTTGTCTGCATCTGACCTTCGGCATTCGGCGCGTCATCCGCAGGTTCGGGCACGTCCTCAATCGGCGCAGGCGGCTTGCGGCGCAGCCGGTCGATGCACAGGTTGGCCGCCACACGGTACAGCCAGGTCGAAACCTGCGCCTCACCCTGCCGCCAGTCCGGCGCGATCTTCCACAGGCGCAACATCGCTTCCTGCGCCACGTCTTCGGCCTCGGCCCGATTGCCCAGCATTCGCGTGGCCTGCGCCAACACCCGCGGTGTCAGGCGCAACGTGAGCGTGCGCGCCGCGGCCCGGTCACCATTGGCAAACCGGATCAGCAGGACATCATCGCTCAGCTCGGGCGTGGCATCGAGGGGCATCTGCATCTCGTCAAACGTATCGGCTTTGGGACGGGGCGACAATCGATGCCGCCCCGCGCCCTGATCAGGGTCAGTCGCGTTTCTTGCCGCGGCGCTCCTTAAAGCGCTCGGCCGCTGCCTCGTATTCTTCCTTGGAGATCTTGCCGTCTTCGTCGGTGTCGATCTTCTTGAACATCTTGGCCGCGCGGTCGCCGCGTTTGCCTTTGCGGCCTTCGCCCGCCTTTTCCAGCTCGGCTGCACTGAGCGTGCCGTTGCCGTCGGCGTCCAGATGCTCGATCATCTTGTCCGCGCGGCGTGCCGCCCGCTCACCAGCGCGTTCTGTCGCAGCGGCGATGATCTCGTCGCGCGTCAGCTCTCCGTTGCCATCTGCATCCGCGGTGGCAAAACGCTCGGCCCGGCTGGCTTCACGCTGCGCGGTGATCTCGGCCTCGGTCACAAAGCCGTCGCCATCCGCGTCAAGCGCCTCGAAGGCCGGCATTTCGCGCGCGCCGTGGCCTTTGGCCAAAGCGCCGGTCGCGGCAACCGTTCCGATCAGCAGCGACAGGATCAGGGTCTTGGTCGTGGTGGTCATCGTTGTTTCCTTTGTTTGCTCTTGCGAACCCCGCGGGTGCCTCAGCTTTTTTGCGGGATCATGCCTCTCTCACGCGGGGCGGCTTCGCTTCCGTCGCAAAAAATGAAAAAAAGTTTGGGCATCCCTGCCAATCGCCTGGCGCGCCCTTTGCGACACGGAGCCGCGGACGCGCCGCCAGCCCTTTCCGCCGGCGCGGAAAAAGCGCATATGCACGGGCGAAAGGCATACCCATGACCAACTCCTCTGTCCTGACCTCCTCCGATGCGGCCCCGCGCGAGACGCGTCCCGCAATCCTGCGCGGATGGCGGAGGAAATGCCCCAAATGCGGAACCGGCCCGTTGTTGTCGGGATATCTGCAGGTGCGCGGCCATTGCCCGGTCTGCCAGGAAGACCTGAGCCACCAACGCGCGGATGATGGCCCCGCCTATCTGACAATCCTTCTGGTCGGGCACCTGATGGCGCCGATGCTGCACATCGTCTTTGTGCGCTTTCGCCCCGAGCCTTTGGTGCTTGTCACCATCTTTGCCGTTGGATGTGTCGCGCTGTCCCTCTACCTTCTGCCCAGGATAAAAGGCGCGATCGTGGGGTACCAATGGGCAAAGAGGCTGCACGGGTTCTAGACAAAGCGGCACGGGACGTCCCGGTCCGAAACGCTGCAACGGTCATCGTGGTGCGGCGTTCGGGCACCGGCGCGCCCTCGGTCCTGATGGGGCAGCGCGGGGCCAAGGCGGCCTTTATGCCAAACAAGTTCGTCTTTCCCGGCGGCGCGCTGGACGACGCCGATGCCAAGGTCGCGCTGGCCGGCCCTCTGGGCGCGCCCTGCGCCGAAAGGCTGGGCGAAGACGCGCCACCGGGCCTGGGCCCTGCGCTTGCCGCGGCGGCGATCCGCGAGCTGTGGGAAGAGACCGGCCTGATCCTGGGCACCCAGGCCCCATGGCAAGGGCCCTGCCCGGACACATGGCGCAGCTATGCGGCCACCGGCCACAGGCCCACCGGCGAGGGACTGCATTTTGTCTTTCGCGCGCTCACGCCACCGGGCAGGCCCCGCCGCTTTGACGCGCGCTTTTTCCTGGTCGATGCCGGTGCGCTGGCGTCCGACCCGGATGATTTCAGCCGCGCCGAAGACGAGCTGTCGCATCTGCAATGGATTCCCCTGCCCGAGGTGCGCAATTTCGATCTGCCCTTCATCACCGAAGTCGTTCTGGCCGAGATCGCCGCGCTGGCGCAGCAGCCCGGCCCGCCCCCCTCGGTGCCGTATTTCCGCAACTCGGACGAAGAAAGCCTGTTTTTGCGCCTGCGCGGGCACACGCCTAGGTCGGAAGACTGAAGATCAGCAACAGGATCGACAGGCTCAGCACTGCGATCCCGGCCAGTTCGCGCCGCGTGACCTGTTCGCGAAAGAACAGGACCGATGCGGCCAGACTGAACACCAGTTCGATTTGTCCCAGCGCGTTCACATAAGCCGCCTTTTGCAGAGTGAAGGCGGTGAACCAGCCAAGCGAGCCTGCCAGCGACGCCAGCCCGACCCACAGCGCCACCCGCCACGCGCGCGCCACGCGGGCAATCTCGCCCGGCTCGCGCAGGCGCAGCCACAGGGCCATGGCTGCGGTCTGCATCAGCGTCACGATTGACAGGGTCACCGCTGCCCGCATCAGGGCCGAGGCGCTGTCCACCTCAAGCGAGGCAGCGCGGTATGTGTTGGCCGACACGCCGAACAACAACCCCGACACCAGCCCCAGCACGATGGCCCGGCTGAACAGGCGCGCGCGCAAGGGCTGGGACCCTGCGGGCGGATCGCTCAGCAGCAGAACTCCGACAAAGCCGATCAGGATGGCCAGCGTCCCTCCGGCCGAGATCCGCTCGCCCAACAGGACCAGCCCGAGGATGGCGGTCTGCACCACTTCGGTCTTTTTCAGGGTGATGCCGACGGCAAAGTTGCGCGATTTGAAGATCAGGATCACGCACAGGGTGGCTCCGATCTGCGCGATGCCGCCCACCGCCGCATAGGCCCAGAACGCCGGCCCCAGCGCGGGCAAAGCCGCCCCGCTGGCCCACAGCCAGCCACCCAGCGCCAAGGCCAGCACCGGTGCCGAATAGACAAAGCGCGCAAAGGTCGCGCCCGACGCCGACAGGGCCGCCGCAGCAAGCTGCTTTTGCAGCATGAAACGCAGGGTCTGGAAAAAGGCGGCCACCAGCGTGGCAATGATCCAAAGGTCCATGACGGCTGTCTAAAGCATCCCCCCAGAAACCTGAAACACCGCTTTGGGCGCGACGCGGTGCCTTGCAAGCACGCCGCCCTCCCCCGCGAGCGGGCCAAACCCCAGACGCGTCACCGCGCGTTCAGGGCCGTTTCCACAAAGGATGCGCGACACTGTCCTTGGCCCGGAACAAATGGCGGCGAAAAATCTCGCCATAACAGCTGTAGCGATAGCCCTGATTGCGCCCCAGATAGCGCGCCGCGTTGCCGAAATAGAGCGCGGGCAGCCGGTGCCAGGGCACGTCCGGGTGCATATGGTGCACGATGTGGTAATTGTTGTTCAGGAACAGCAGCGCGAACAGGCCGCGATCCTCGATCACCACGGTGCGCCCACCGACATGGCTGTGCGCCTGATGTTCCAGGAACGTGCGCACCTTCAGCACCGACATCGACCCATAGACCGCCAGCCCATAGGCCCAGGCCGGAACCTGGCCAACGGCGCTCAGCCACCAAAGCACCAGCGCGCAGGCGGGCACATGCAGCGCCCAGCCCAATGCCACGCGCCGCTCGCCCCGCCGGATGGCAGCCCAGTCGCCTGCCATGAACAGCGCCTGCCCGATCAAAGGCCCGACCAGCATCCGCCCCGCTAGCGTGTTGTTGGCCGCAAGCACCACGCGCGCCCAGCGCGGCAGCCGTGCCCAGACCGCAGGGTCAAGATAGTTGGTTTCGGGATCGTCATACGGGTCGGTCAAATGCGCATCGCGGTGGTGCGCCCGGTGCGTGTCATAGAACCGCAGGTAGGGCACTGTCAGCCCCAGCGCCGGAAACACCAGCGCACCGTTCAGTACCGGGTGGCGCGTGGGATGGTCGTGCAACGCTTCGTGGCTGAGCGACGCGTGCAGTGTCAGCGCGATCACCAGCACCGGAATGGCCAGCCACAAAGGCAAAAGCACCGTCGCCACCGCCCAGATCCCGTAACACAGACCCAACAGCACCAGCATCGGCCAGTTGGCCGCCCACCCGTGCACCTCGCTCTGATCGCGTGCCATGTCCCCTCGTTCAAACTGCGTATGCCAGCGGCGCGGGCCCTAATTGCCCGCGATCACGCCTGCGTGAACCATGGCATATTCCGCCGCTTGGGGCGAGAGTTTTCCGCGCGCCGGATGCGTCCTAGTACGGCATCGGATGGGCACGGTGCGCCGCCGCAATGTCGTCCATCACCGCGCTGTCCAGCACCATGTCCCGCCCGGCAAGGATGTGTTCAAGCTGCACCGAGGTCGTCGCGCCAAAGATCGCCGACGCCATGAAGGGCCGCGACACAGTCCAGGCCAGCGCCATGTGCACCGGATCGAGCCCATGCGCCGAGGCGATGTCCAGATAAGCGTCCACCGCCGCCAGCGCGCGGTCGGTCTTGCGCCCGCCCAGCATGTCGTGGAACG
>JAHDCH010000071.1 GCA_020629995.1 Pseudaestuariivita sp.
ATGCTCGCCCGTGTGACCGACGCGACCTTGCAGATCTATGGCGGCATGGGCCTGATGAATGACTTTCCCATCGAACGCTTCTGGCGCGATGCCCGGGTCGAGCGCATCTGGGACGGCACGTCGGAAATCCAGCGGCATATCATCTCGCGCAGCCTTTTGCGCCCGCTTGGGGCCTGAGGTGCGCAGGAAGATTTTAATGCCTTCGGCGAGGATATTTTCAGCCAGAAGAAGGCCCATCCGCCCAAGGGTCCACCCCCGGGTGCGATTTGCGTTCCGGGGGCTTCTCCTGGCGCGGTCATCGGCGTCCCCGCCTGTACCGCACCGGCAACTTGCAGCAATGTGGTTAATGTCTGGTTACCGTGGGTCGTCTTCTTCTGGCTCAAAATATCCCCGCCGGAGGCTCCTTCCGTTTGGGACTGCGCAGGGGGTGGCCTGATGACGCGTGACCTTTCGCGCCTGTTTGCGCCGCGATCTGTTGCCGTGGTCGGCGGCGGGGCGTGGTGCGCGAACGTGATCGGTGCGCTGCAGCGGTTCGGGTTTGAGGGGGCGATCTGGCCGGTGCATCCCTCGCGGCCCGAAGTCGGCGGGCTGCCGGCGGTGCCGTCGGTTGCTGATCTGCCGGGCGCTCCGGATGCCGCTTTTGTCGGGGTCAATCACAGGGCCACGCTTGATGTTGTTGCCGATCTGGCGCGGGCCGGGGCAGGCGGGGCCATCGCCTTTGCCAGCGGCTTTGGCGAGGTCGAAGACGCAGAGGCCCAAGAGCGTCAGGCGCGGCTTGTGGCGGCGGCGGGCGACATGCCGGTCATCGGACCGAACTGCTATGGGTTCGTGAACGCGCTGGACCGGGTTGCACTTTGGCCGGACCAACACGGGTTGGAGCCGGTGCAGCGCGGTGTGGCGATCCTGACCCAATCATCGAACATTGCGATCAACCTCACCATGCAAGCGCGCGGGCTGCCGATTGCCGCCATCGTCACGGTTGGAAATCAGGCGCAGTTGGGCCTGGCCGAGCTGGGCATGGCGCTGCTGGATGATCCGCGCATCACCGCGCTGGGGCTGCATATCGAAGGCATCGGCGATCTGCCCGCGTTCGAACGGCTCGCGGGCGAGGCGCGCAGGCTGGGCAAGCGGATCGTGGTGATCAAGGCCGGACGCTCGGCCGCGGCGCAGGCGGCCACCCTGTCGCACACCGCATCTCTTGCGGGCAGCAGCGCCGGTGCGTCGGCGTTGTTTGTGCGCCTGGGCTGCGCCGAGGCGGACACGTTGGCGGTGTTTCTTGAAACGCTCAAGCTGTTTCACGTTCTGGGCGCTGTGCCTGAGGGTCCGATTGCGTCGATGTCCTGTTCGGGCGGCGAGGCCAGCCTGATCGCCGACACTGCCGACCGCGTTGGCAGGCTGGTCTGGCAAGACCTGACGCAGCAGCAGCGCGGCGATCTGCAAGCGGCGCTTGGGCCGCGTGTGACAATCGCCAACCCCCTGGATTACCACACGTATATCTGGAACGACGTGCCCGCGATGACGGCGGCCTATGCTGCGATGATGCGCGGGCCGCAGGCGCTGACCTGTCTTGTGGCCGACTTTCCCTGCGCGCGGCGGGCCGACCCAGCGGATTGGCAGTGCATCGTCGAGGCGGCCCAGGAGGCGCAGGCGCAGACGGGTGGGCGGCTTGCCTTGGTGTCGACGTTGCCCGAAACCATGCCGGACGATGTGGCTCAGCGCTGTCATGCCGCGGGGATCGTGACGCTTGCCGGGATGGAAGAGGGGATGCGCGCGATCCGGCTTGCCATGACGGGCGTGCCGCAGCCAGAGCCCGCAGTGCTGACAGCGCCGGCGCCGCACGGCGCAAGCCTGCTGGACGAAAGCGCTGGCAAGGACTGGCTGGCCGCCGCCGGGATCGCCGTTCCGGCGCGTGCGTCGGGCGCAGCGGATGCGGTGGTCCGCGCCGCGCAAGGGATGACCGGGCCGCTGGTGCTCAAGGGCCTTGGGCTGGCGCACAAATCCGAGGCGGGCGCGGTGGTGCTTGGCCTGGGTCCAACGGGCGTCGCGCAGGCGGCGGCCCGGATCGATGCAGAGCGGTTCCTGGTCGAAGAACAGATCACGGATACCGTGGCCGAGGTTCTGGTCGGCGTGGTCCGCGACCCGGCGCATGGCTTTGTTCTGACGCTGGGGGCGGGGGGCGTGCTGACCGAAATCTGGCGCGATACGGTTTCGCTGCTGGTGCCTGCCTCGCGCGATGCGGTTGACGCGGCGCTCGACAGGCTCAAGATCGGGCCTGTGCTGCGCGGTTTTCGCGGACGCCCCGCAGCTGACAGGGACGCGCTGCTGGATGCGGTCATGGCCTTGCAGGCCGCGGTGACCGCCGAGGCAGCAACGCTGGAAGAGGTTGAGATAAACCCGTTGATCGTGACGCCCGGGCGCGCGGTGGCGGTGGATGTGCTGATCAGGCAGGGGAGAGCCGCCAATGAGTGACCCGCAAACCGATGCGTTGAACGTGGTGCGCGATGGCGCGGTGCTGGAAGTGACGCTGGACCGTCCCAAGGCCAATGCCATCGATCTGGAGACCAGCCGCGCCATGGGTGCGGTGTTCGCCGCCTTTCGCGACGATCCCGACCTGCGCGTTGCGATCCTGACAGGCGGCGGAGAGAAGTTCTTTTGTGCCGGCTGGGATCTCAAGGCGGCGGCGGATGGCGACGCGGTGGATGGCGATTATGGCGTCGGCGGCTTTGGCGGCCTGCAAGAGCTGCGCGGCATGAACAAACCGGTGATTGCCGCGATCAACGGCATCTGTTGTGGCGGCGGGCTCGAACTGGCGCTGTCAGCCGACATCCTGATCGCTGCCGATCATGCGTCATTCGCGCTGCCTGAAATCCGGTCCGGCACGGTGGCGGATGCGGCCAGCGTCAAGCTGCCCAAGCGCATTCCCTATCACATCGCCATGGAGATGCTGCTGACCGGGCGCTGGATCGACAGCGAAGAGGCGGCCCGTTGGGGCATGATCAACCGGGTTGTGCCTGCCGCTGATCTGATGGCCGAGGCGCGTGCGACGGCGGCGCTGCTCGCCTCGGGGCCGCCGCTGGTCTACGCCGCGATCAAGGAGGTCGTGCGCGAAGCCGAAGCGCTGACGTTCCAGGACGCGATGAACAGGATCACCAAACGGCAGTTTGCCACCGTAGATCACCTTTATGCCTCCGAAGACCAGCTGGAAGGCGCGCGGGCCTTTGCCGAAAAACGCGATCCAGTCTGGAAGGGAAAATGATCACCAGGGCCAATCAATCGCCCGGCCAAAAAGATCGCGCCGGGCGCGGAACGGATCTGGGGATCAATCGTTAAACTTCAAATAACAAAAACGCCCGCGCGAGGCGGGCGTGTGTTACCGTCTTTGCATCGGGTCCAGCGCTTATCTTCCCCAGACGCGCACCGGGCCGCAGTCCATATGGACAAAGTTCGATTTGGAATATTTGCCAACGCCGCCGCCGTTGCACGCACCTGCCGCGCGGGCCATCTGGCCGACCGACCGCGAGTTCATGCGCAGATCAGCCGCCTGGGCCTTCATGTGCAGCGAATTCTTGGCCACGCCTTTCGACCGGGCGCGCAGCATCGCGTTTGTCTCGGGGCTGCGGTAGCCGGACAACAGCATGTAAGGCTCGTTCGCGTCCATCAGGTTGTGGGCGGCGGCCATGATGTCGATCGTGCGCAGATCGACAGCCTTGACCTTGTTGTTGCGCCAGTCGCGCATGAAACGGTTCACCTCGGTCACGGCGTCTTTGATATAGTCGCCTTCGACCCAGTAGATCATGTCGATCCGCTCACCCGTGCGGCCGGACATCATCTTGATCCGCCGCACATCGCCTGCGCCGCGCAGAAAGCCTGCTGCATTTGTGTAAGTCGGTGCTGCGGTTACCAAGGTGGCTGCGAAAGCCCCAATTACACCGCGCCGCGTGAAGCCGCTTGCTGTCTTTGTCATATCAGCGTCGTGTCCCGTCGCTTGCCTGGTCCCGGATTTTCCCGGGTTTCTGCCATCTCATCCCCAGATGCACGCACTGTATGGCACATCACGAATCGTATCCCAAGCCCAATTAACCTCGAGTTTTAACCATCAAGGGGAGATCGGCAGGAATATGCTCAAATACCGGTGATTTCTGCCCGAGGGTGATATTGTTGCGCCACTGGGCCACAAAAACCACATCTGGTGGTCCGAAAGGGCCTGATGTGATTGGACATGCCGGGCGCGATTGCGGACACGGGGTGCCATGAGGAAGTGCGCCGCCATTTTGCTGTACGGTTCGCGGCGCTTCGAGTGGGGGACTATATTATGACGACACGGATGATTGTCCGGGCCGGCACCTTTTCGTTGATGGGCGTGATGCGCGCCATGGCGGCTCTGGTGCTTGCCGCAACCCTGGCCTTTTGGCTTCCGGCGCCTGCCAGCGCCCAGGTCACGGCCTTCAAACAGGCTCTGGCCGAAGCGGCGGCCAGCGACAAGGACCTGTCCGCCTTCTACAAGGCCAACAAGTTCAAACCCATCTGGGTGGGGCGGGGCGGCAAGGACCGCGCGCGCCGCGAGGCGCTGATCCGCGCGATCGGCCAGTCGCAGATGCACGGCCTGCCGCAGCCGAAATACCAGATGGACGCGCTGATGGCGCGGATGAAGTCGGTCAAGGGCCCGCAGGCGCGCGCCCAGCTCGAGGTCGACATCTCGCGCATGTATCTCGACTATGCGACCGATATTCAGACCGGCGCGATCAACCCGCGCAAGATCGACCCCACCTTCATGGTGCGTGCGGTGCCGTATCGCAGCCGCGTGTCGTACCTGACCAATCTGGCCAAATCCAATCCCAAGGGGTTCTTCAAGGCGCTGGCGCCCAAATCGCCGGAATACGCGCGCCTGCTCAAGGCCAAGCTGCAAATGGAAAAGCAGCTGGCCCGTGGCGGCTATGGCCCCAAGGTGCCGGCAAAATCGCTGAAACCCGGCGCATCGGGCAACGCGGTCGTTGCGCTGCGCAACCGTCTGGTGGCGATGGGCTACATGAAACGGTCGGCCACATCGACTTATGACAGCGCGCTGACCGGCGCGGTTCAGCAATTCCAGCTGGCGCATGGGCTGACCGCCGATGGCGTTGCCGGTCCCGGCACGCTGGCCGAAATCAACCAGCCGCTTGAAAAGCGCCTGCAATCGGTGATCGTCGCCATGGAGCGCGAGCGCTGGATGAACCTGCCCGAGGGGCGCGGCAAGCGCCACATCCTGGTCAACATCCCCGATTTCACGGCCAAGATCATGGACGGGGACAAGGTGACCTTTGAAACCGTCTCGGTCGTGGGCAAGCACGATCCCGACCGCGAGACGCCCGAATTTTCGGACGTGATGGAGTTCATGGTGATCAACCCGTCGTGGTATGTGCCGCGCTCGATCGCGACGCGTGAATACCTGCCGCAGCTGCGCCGCAACCCCAACGCCGTGCGCCATCTGGAAATCACCGACAGCAAGGGCCGCAAGGTCAACCGCAACGCGGTGAACTTTGCGCAATACACCGAAAAGACATTCCCCTTTTCGATGCGCCAGCCGCCCAGCCGGGGCAACGCGCTGGGTCTGGTCAAGTTCATGTTCCCGAACAAGCACAACATCTACCTGCACGACACGCCGGCCAAGAACCTGTTCAGCCGCGAACGCCGCGACTTCAGCCATGGCTGCGTGCGTCTGGGCAAGCCGTTCGAATTTGCCTATGCGCTGCTCGCCAAGCAGGAGAGCAACCCCGAGGCTTATTTCCAGTCGATCCTGAAAACCGGGACCGAACGGCGGGTGAACCTCAAACAGGACGTGCCCGTGCACATCATCTACCGCACGGCCTACACCACGCCCAAGGGCGCTCTGCAATTCCGCCGCGACGTCTACGGCAGAGATGCGCGCGTCTTTGGTGCGCTGCAACGGGCCGGGGTTTCGCTGCGCGCCGTTCAGGGCTAAGTCTCGGGCCAAACGTCTAGGATTTGGCCCGATGCGCACCACACTGGCAGATATCGCGGCGGCGCTGAGGGTTACCCCCCTTGGCGCCGCTGACCTTGTGATCACCGGCATCACCGAACCGGGCGATGCGGGGCCCACCGATCTGGCCCTCGCCATGCAGCCTCAGTACATCGACGACATCGCAAAAGGCGGGGCGCGTGCCGCTCTGTTGCCGGCGGGCACCGATTGGCAGGCGCTGGGGCTGGACGGCGCGATCTGCCCGGACCGCCCGCGCTATGCCCTTGCCGGGGCCTCGGCGATGATGGACCCGGGCGAAGGTTTTCCTTCGGGCCTGCATCCCACCGCCTTTGTCGACCCCTCTGCCGAGCTGGGCGATGGCGTCAGCGTCGGGCCTCTGGCCGTGATCGGCGCGGGGGCGCGGATCGGCGCCAATTCTGTCGTCGGCCCTCAGGTCTATATCGGTGCCGGGGCCGAGATCGGCCAGCGTGCCGCCTTGCGCGAAGGCGTGCGGATCGGTGCGCGTGTGCGGATCGGCGACAATTTCATCGCCCAGCCCGGCGCGGTTGTGGGCGGCGACGGGTTTTCCTTTGTCACGCCCGAGAAGTCCAACGCCGAAGAGGTGCGCGAAACCCTGGGCGATGCGCGCGAGGCCCGCGCTCAGGCCTGGGCGCGCATTCATTCGCTGGGCGGGGTTGTTGTGGGCGATGATGTCGAACTGGGCGCCAATGCCTGCATCGACCGGGGCACGGTGCGGCCCACGCGGGTGGGCCATGGGTGCAAGATCGACAACCTTGTGCAGGTGGGTCACAACGTGGTTCTGGGCGACAATTGCCTTTTGTGTGCCGGGGCGGCGATTGCCGGGTCTTCGGTTCTGGGCCGCAACGTGATCGTGGCGGGCATGGCTGGCGTGGCCGACAACCTGACCGTGGGCGACAACGCGGTGATCTCGGCGGCGGCCTCGGTGTTGTCAAACGTGCCTGCGGGCCGCGCCGTGATGGGCTATCCGGCCGTCAAGATGGACACCCATATCGAGACCTACAAGGCAACGCGCCGCCTGCCGCGCCTGATGGCAGATGTCGCACGTCTCAAAAAGGCGGTTTTCAAAGACGATCAGACTGACTAAATCCCGGGCAGATGTTGCCAGGGGTGCCGCCATGACTGTCTCTCAGACAACCCAAGACAAGGTGATTGCCATCCTCGCCGAGCAGGCCGTGCTCGAACCTTCGGACGTGACGCTGGACGCCACGCTGGACGATCTGGGCATCGACAGCCTGGGGCTGGTCGAATCGATCTTTGCCATCGAAGAGGCCTTTGACATCCAGGTGCCCTTCAACGCCAACGAACCGGACGCGTCGGATTTCGACATCTCGTCGGTCGCTTCGATCGTGGGCGAAGTGGACAAGCTGGTGAAGGCGCAGGCCTGACCATGCGCCGTGTTGTCATCACCGGTGCGGGTACGATCAACGCGCTGGGGCATTCGGTTCCGCAAACGCTCGAGGCGATGCGCGAGGGGCGCTGCGGGATCGGCACTCTGGACATCCGCGATGTGGACCGCCTGTCGATCCGCATTGGCGGACAGGTGCAGGGCTTTGACGCCGAGGCTGTGTTCAACCGCCAGCAAATCGCCCTGTATGACCGCTTCACCCAATTCACCCTTCTGGCCGCGCGCGAGGCGATGGGGCAGGCGGGGCTCGAGTTTTCGGGCGAGCTGGCCGCGCGGGCGGGCGTGGTTCTGGGCAATTCGGGCGGAGGCATGAACACGCTCGATGACAATTACCGCTCGGTCTACGAGGACGGCAAGAACCGGGTGCACCCGTTTGTGGTGCCCAAGCTGATGAACAACGCCGCCGCGGGCCATGTGTCGATGGAGTTCAACCTCAAGGGGCCGTCGTTCACCGTGTCGACGGCCTGCGCGTCGTCGAACCACGCCATGGCGCAGGCCTTTCAGGCGGTGCGCACGGGCATGTCCGATGTGATGGTCACCGGCGGATCGGAATCGATGCTGTGCTTTGGCGGGGTCAAGGCGTGGGAAGGGCTGCGCGTGATGTCCAAGGACGCCTGCCGCCCGTTCTCGGCCAACCGCAACGGGATGGTGCAGGGCGAAGGCGCGGGTGTCTTTGTGTTTGAAGACTACGAGCACGCGCGAGCGCGCGGCGCCGATATTCTGGCCGAAGTGATCGGCTTTGCCATGTCCTCGGATGCGGCCGACATCGTGATGCCGTCCAAGCAGGGGGCTGCGCGGGCGATTGCGGGGGCTTTGCGGGATGCGCGGGTGGATGCGGGCGATGTTCAGTACATCAACGCACACGGCACCGGGACCGCCGCCAATGACAAGACCGAATGCGCCGCCGTCGCGGATGTCTTTGGACCGGCGGCGGACAAGCTGATGATCTCGTCCACCAAATCGATGCATGGCCATTGCATTGGCGGCACCGGCGCGGTCGAGCTTCTGGCCTGCATCATGGCGCTTCGTGATGGCGTGATCGCGCCCACCATCGGTTATGAAGAGCCGGACCCCGAATGCGCGCTGGACGTGGTGCCCAACGAGGCGCGCGAGGCGCGGGTGGATGTGGCGCTGTCCAACGCCTTTGCCTTTGGCGGGCTGAACGCGGTGCTGGCCCTGCGCCGGGTCTGAGCGGCGGACGATGGGTGCAAGCACCCATCCTACACGTTACAGGCCGACCATCGCGCGGATGTCTTGCGGCCCAAGCCCCTCGGCCCGGTAGGTTGCGATGGCGCGTGCGTCGTCGCGTTTGGCCAGCCGCTTGCCCGCCGCGTCGCGGATCAGCCGGTGGTGGTGATAGGTGGGCGTAGGCAGGCCCAGCAGGTCTTGAAGCACGACATGAATCCTGGTCGCCTCGAACAGGTCTTCGCCGCGCACCACATGGGTGATCCCTTGCGCCGCGTCATCCAGCACCACCGACAGGTGATAGGACCCCAGGAAATCCTTGCGCGACAGTACGATGTCGCCCACTTGCGCCGTCAGATCCTCGGCCGAGACCGACGTTGTGGCGCTTGCCGCGCCGGTCTCCACAAAGCCATAGCGCGGATGCCGGGCGGCGCGGCCCATGTCCAGCCGCAGCGCAACGCCCTGCGGCATTGCGCCGGTGCGCGGGTGCCGGCCTTTGCAGGTGCCGGGATAAACCGGCCCGTCCGGCCCGATCTGCGCCCCTTCCTGCGGCGCGCTCAGCGCGTCTGCAATGTCGCGCCGCGTGCAGGTGCAGGGATAAAGCAGTCCTTCGGTCCACAGCGCCTCGAGCGCCGCGCGATAGGCGTCCAGCCGGTCGCTTTGGCGCATCACGGGGCGCGGCCAGTCAAGGCCCAGCCAGCCCAGATCCTGGTAAATCTGCGCCTCCCATTCGGGACGCGACCGGGTGGTGTCGATATCTTCGATCCGCAGCAGGAACTGCCCGCCGCCCGCGTGCGCCAAGTCATGGGCCAGCAGCGCCGAATAGGCGTGGCCCAGGTGCAGCGGCCCCGTGGGCGACGGGGCAAACCGGGTGATCAGGCTCACAACCGGCGCAGGACGTAGACTGTCGACATCAGCCCCTTGCCGGGCAGGTGGGGGCCATGCTCTTGGCTGACCAGCTCGGCCCGGCCCGCGGCCAGTGCCGCGTGCATCCGCCCCTCAAATGCAGGATCGCTCAGCGTGTGGTCGTTGAAGGAAAAGACCAGCAGCCCCCCGGGATCCAGCCCATCAATCAGCTGATCCAGCACCGGGGCAGGGGCCGCGCCTGACCCGACCACGCCAATCGCGGCGACGGCGTGATAATCGCCGGGCTGAAAGGGCACGCCCTGTTCGGGATCGTAATGCACCAAACGGCGATAAAGACCCTCCTTGGTGCGCGCGCCCTCCAGCATCTCGGCCGAGATGTCGCAGCCGTCGATCACCGCAAAGCCGGCCCGCGCCAGCGCCAGACCCGACAGGCCCGTGCCGCAACCGAAATCGAGGATTGGCAGATCGGCGCGCTCCATCGCCGCCCTCAGCGCCTCGGCGCAGCGGGGCGGCGTGGCATAGCCGTTCTCGGCCACTTCGGCCTCGTAGCTGGCCGCCCATTGGTCGTACATGTCGCGGGTCGCATCGACCCCTTCGAGCCCATAGGCCTTGTCAAGAAAGCTGGTCATGGGGTCACGCTAAACCAGCGCCGCCTTTGGGGGCAAGAGGCGCTCGGCCGCCTCAGGCCGCGTCGGCCCCGGGCGTGGCCAGCCAGGCCTGCCATGCGGCCTTGGCGCGGTCGGTATAGGCCTTGTAGCGGTCCTTGCGCCCGCGGCGCCCGCCGCGCACTCCGTCCAGCGGGCGGAACAGCCCAAAGTTGACGTTCATCGGCTGAAACGTCTTGGCATCCGCACCGCCGGTGATGTGATGGATCAGCGCACCCATGGCGCTGTCCTGCGGCACTTGGGGCAAGGGCGTGCCAAGGATATCCGCCGCCGCCATCCGGCCCGCAACCAGACCCATTGCGGCGCTTTCCACATAGCCTTCGACACCAGTGATCTGGCCTGCAAACCGGATATGCGGATTCGCTTTCCAGCGCATCTGCGCGTCCAGCAGCGTGGGCGAGTTGAGGAACGTGTTGCGATGAATGCCGCCAAGGCGGGCAAAGCGCGCCTCTTCCAGCCCCGGGATCATGCGCAGCACATCCGTCTGCGCGCCGTATTTCATCTTGGTCTGAAAACCGACGATATTGAACAGCGTGCCCAGTGCATTGTCGCGGCGCAACTGCACCACCGCATGCGGCTTGATGTCTGGCGCGTGCGGATTGGTCAGGCCCACGGGCTTCATCGGGCCGTGGCGCAGGGTCTCTCGGCCCCGTTCGGCCATCACCTCGATCGGCAGGCAGCCGTCGAAATAGCCTGCGGTTTCGCCTTCGTGGAACTCGGTCTTGTCGGCGGCGAGCAGGGCGTCGATGAAGGCTTCGTACTGATCGCGGTCCATCGGACAATTGAGGTAGGCGGTGCGCTCTTCCTCGGTCTCGCCCTTGTCGTAGCGGGACTGCATCCAGGCCTTGGACATGTCGATGCTGTCGGCGTGGATGATCGGCGCGATGGCGTCGAAAAAGGCCAAAGCCTCGGCGCCGGTTTCTGCCTGAATTGCGGCGCCCAGCCCGGCCGAGGTCAGCGGGCCGGTGGCGATGATCCAATGGCCGTCCTTGGGCAATTCGGTGATCTCGGCATCAACCCGGGTGATCCGGGGGTGCGCCATCAGCGCCTGCGTGACCGTCGCGGCAAAAGGCTCTCGGTCAACGGCCAGCGCGCCACCTGCGGGCAGGCGGTGCTGATCGGCAGTCGCCATGATCAGGCCGTCAGCGGCGCGCATCTCCCAATGCAAAAGGCCCACGGCGTTCTGCTCGCTGTCGTCCGACCGGAACGAATTCGAGCAGACCATTTCCGCCAGATCGCCCGTCTGGTGCGCAAAGGTGCCGACCTTGGGGCGCATCTCGTGGATCACCACGTCGACGCCCATGTTCGCCGCCTGCCA
>JAHDCH010000072.1 GCA_020629995.1 Pseudaestuariivita sp.
TGATCTTTTCAATCAGGGGCAGATGCGGCTTGATCCGGTTCATCACGCCCATGGCGCGGGTCAGGAACATCGCTGCCAGCAGGAACGGAATGCCAAGGCCCGCCGCATAGACACCCAGCAGCATCGTGCCGCGCGCCACGTCCGCCTCGTTGGCGGCCATCGACAGGATCGCGCCCAGCTGCGGGCCGATACAAGGCGTCCAGCCAAAGGCAAAGGCCAGGCCCAGGATATAGGCGCCAAAGGCATTTCCCCCCTGATCACCGGCCTCGATCCGCGCTTCGCGGTTGAGGAACGGGATGGTGAACACCCCCAGGAAATGCAGGCCAAAGATGATGACAACCACGCCCGCAACCTGGGCAAACAGCGTCTGGTTCTGCAGGAAGAACGCGCCAAAGGCCGAGGCGGTAAAGCCCAGGATCAGGAACACCGTTGACAGGCCCAGAACAAAGGACAGCGCCGCGCCAATCGCCCGGCGGCGGGCCGCTCGGTCGCCTTCGATCTCTGATATGCCGACGCCCGACATATACGCCAAGTACGGCGGCACGATGGGCAGCACGCAGGGGCTGAGGAACGAGATGATCCCAGCGCTCAGCGCAATCAGCATGGCAGGGATCAGGCCTGCATCAAGGATGTCGAATCCGAACATGCGTTCTAGGTAGCTGTTGGGTGGCTCTGTGTCTCCCCCTCGGACGGTCACAAGGTTGTGGACGTTTTGTAACACCCGCGCTACCTCGGCGGGCATGGAAACGCTCGACGCCACTGGCCTTCTGTGCCCCCTGCCCGTTCTGAAATTGCGCAAACGGATGGCGCCTCTGGCGCCCGGCGCGCTGATCGAGATGCGCGCCGACGATCCCGCCGCGCGGATCGACGTGCCGCATTTCTGCGCCGAGGCGGGGCATGACCTGGTTGAAACGGGCGAAGACGGCGAGATCTTGCGGTTTGTGGTCCGCAAAGCCGGTTAGGTCACACGGCGTCCATGTCAAAGTCCGGCAGCGCCTGAAGCGCGTCGCGCAGCGCTTCGCCCCAGCCATCCCGAATGCTGCGAAAATACGGATCGTCCGGCGCAACACGCCATCCCCGGCCAAGCCTCAGCGCGTCGTTTTCGATGATCTGAACGTCCAACGGGGCATCGACCGACAAATTGGCCTTGATCGTCGAATCGAAGGACACCAGCAGCAGCTTGACCGCATCGGCAAAGCTCATGTCCCGGTCCAGCGCGCGGACAAGTATCGGGCGACCATATTTCGTCTCGCCTATCTGGAAGAACGGCGTGTCTGCACCCGCTTCGATGAAATTGCCTTCGGGATAGATCAGGAACAGGCGCATCGGCCCGCCCGCGATCTGGCCGGCGAGGATGATCGTGGCGCCAAAGGCATCCGCGCCCGGCCCGGTGCCGGATTGATCGGCGATCACCTCTTTCAGCGTGTCGCCCACGATGCGGGCGACCTGAAACATCGACGGCGCGCGCAGGATAGACGGGTCGCGCTCCTCCGGAGCCTTGCCCCGCTCTTCGAGCAGGCTGATGACGGCCTGAGTGGTGGCGAGGTTGCCCGCCGTCATCACCACCAGCGCCCGGTCGCCCGGCACCTCGAACGTGTGCATCTTGCGAAAGGTCGAGATGTTGTCGACGCCCGCATTGGTGCGGGTGTCCGACATCGCCACGATGCCGCCATTCAGCGCAAGCGCCACGCAATAGGTCATGTGTCAGCCTGTATCGTCCCGGAACAGCTATTGTTGTTCCACTTGTAGGTTAACGTCGAGTGTCTCTGCCCCGGAGCCGTAGCGCAAGCCCGAAACAGGCGCGGCATCGCGGTAATCAAACCCGGTGGCCACGCGCACATAGCGCGCA
Source organism: Pseudaestuariivita sp. (assembly GCA_020629995.1). Classification (GTDB taxonomy): domain Bacteria; phylum Pseudomonadota; class Alphaproteobacteria; order Rhodobacterales; family Rhodobacteraceae; genus Pseudaestuariivita. The sequence continues at coordinate 1,850 of JAHDCH010000072.1, forward strand.
TCCGGCGAAATGCCGTTCGAGATGTCGAACCCGACCCAGCCCAACCCTTCGGTCCAGGCTTCGGCCCAGGCATGGCCTGCGTCCTGGTCCACCTGCCCGTCCATCATCAGATAGCCCGAGACATAGCGCGCCGGATATCCCAGATGGCGCGCGGCCGCGATAAAAACATGCGCGTGGTCCTGGCATACGCCAGTGCCCTTGGTCAGAACGTCCTCGGCATTCATGCTGACCTCGGTGGTGCCTTTGGTATAGGTCACCGCCTGCGACACTGCCGCCGACAGCGCATGCAGGCGCGCCACGTCGTCGTCCCCTGTCACGTCCCGCGCCAGCGCGCGCACGCCCTGCCCCGGGCGCGTCAGATCGGTGGTCCGCTTGAACAGCCACATGGGCAGGAACCCACCGTGCCGCCCGACAACGCCATGCGTGTCTTGTGTTTCCACTTCGCCTTCGCAGGTTATGGTGACTTCCCGCGTGTTCTCTTCGAATGAGATCAGCTGCACCGTGTTCATATGCGCGTCCTGATAGGACAGCTCTTGCCGCGCGCCAGTCAGCGTCACCTGCCAGCTGCGCACATCCTGCACGCCGTGACCCTTGGGCGATTTGCGCAATTGCTGCAGCCCGTAGCTCATGGGCGTTTCAAAGCGATAAGTGGTCTGATGGCGGATCCGAAGAAGCATGGCGGTCACTGGATAAATCGGAAATCGGTCTCGATCTGCTGACCGAGTGTCGCAAGGTCACGCAGAAAACAGCTGATCTCTTCGTGCAGGCCCGCTTCGAACACGGCGTCAATCGTCTGGCTTTCAAGCTTGGCGGTCATCTGGTCGGCCATGTCCTGACTGGCCGAGCGCGTGCGGTACTGCATCCCCAGATAGCCCAGATTTTCGCTCAGCTTGCGCGAGCAGAACATCAGCGACCGCGGCAGACGTCCGTCAAAGATCAGAAAATCGGCAATATCCAGTGGCTGGGTTTCGGCGCCATAGGCCATGCGGAACGCGCCTTCGGCGGACACGCTGCGCAGGATCGTTTCCCACTGCACATTGTCCAGGGTCGATCCCACATGCAGCGCCGAGGGCAGCAGAACGTAATATTTCACGTCCAGCAGCCGCGCGGTGTTGTCCGCCCGTTCCAGGAATGTGCCAAGCCGCGCGAAATTGTAGATATCGTTGCGCATCATCGTGCCGTGCAATGCCCCGCGCACAAACGCGCTGCGGGTGCGGATGGTGCCCAGCACCTCGGGCAGGTCGCGTTCGGGCACGCGGCGCGCCAGAACGTCCTTGAGCGTGAGGTAACACTCGTTGACGGCCTCCCAGACCTCGCGCGTCAACGCGGTGCGCACGGTACGGGCGTTGTCGCGTGCCTGCGCCACGATGGTCATGACCGAGGACGGGTTGTCGCGGTCGCGCAAAAGGTAATCGACCACCGCGCCGGGCTCGGCCGTGTCATACTTGGCGTCGAACCCCGGTTTGCACCCCAGCGACGCCAGGATCGAGGCCCATTCCGCCTCGGCCGACGACGACCGCGTCAGCGCGATGCGCTGGCCTGCCTCGACCATGCGCGCGGTGTTTTCCGACCTTTCCAGATAGCGGAACATCCAGTAGAGGCCGCCGGCGGTCTTGCCCAGCATCGCGCTATTCCTCCAGCACCCAGGTGTCCTTGGTCCCGCCGCCCTGGGACGAATTGACCACCAGCGACCCCTTTTTCAGCGCCACCCTCGTCAGCCCGCCGGGCGTGATGGTGATCTTGTCGGGGGCCACCAGCACAAAGGGGCGCAGGTCCACATGGCGCGGAGCCAGCCCTGAACGGGCAAAGATCGGCACCGTCGACAGCGACAGCGTGGGCTGCGCTATGTAATTCGCAGGCTTGGCCTTCAGCTTGGCGCGGAATGCGGCCAGCTCTTTTTTCGAGGCCGCCGGCCCGACCAGCATCCCGTAGCCGCCCGAGCCGTGCACTTCTTTGACAACCAGGTCAGCAAGGTTGTCGAGCACATAGGCCAACGATTCTGCGTCCGAACAGCGCCAGGTCGGCACGTTTTCCAGGATCGCCTTTTCGCCGGTGTAGAATTCGACGATGTCGGGCATGTAGCTGTAGATCGCCTTGTCATCGGCGATGCCCGTGCCCGGCGCGTTTGCGATGGTGATCCCGCCCGCGCGGTAGACATCCATGATCCCCGGCACGCCCAGCATGCTGTCCGGGTTGAAATTCAGCGGGTCCAGAAAATCGTCATCCACCCGGCGATACAGCACGTCGATGGGTGTGTAGCCTTCGGTCGTGCGCATGGCGATGCGGCCATCAACCACGCGCAGGTCGTGCCCCTCAACCAGTTCGACCCCCATCTGGTCGGCCAGGAATGCGTGCTCGTAATAGGCCGAGTTGTGAATCCCCGGGGTCAGCACCGCCAGCGTCGGCTTGCCCGTGCAGGCACTGGGCGCGCAGGCTGCCAGCGACTTGCGCAAGGACGTGGGGTAGTTCGACACCGGGCGTACCCGGTTCTTGGAAAACAGCTCGGGGAACATGCGCAGCATCGTCTCGCGATTTTCCAGCATGTAGCTGACACCCGAGGGCGTGCGCGCGTTGTCTTCCAGCACATAGAACTGATCTTCGCCCGTGCGCACCAGATCAACGCCCACAATGTGCGTCCAAACATTGCCCGGCGGCGTCGTGCCGACCATCTGAGGAAGAAAGGCCGCGTTTTCCGCGATCATCCGCGCCGGCAGCCGGCCCGCACGCAGGATCTCCTGCCGGTGGTAGATGTCGTGAAGAAAGGCGTTGATCGCGCGCACGCGCTGCTCGATCCCCCGCTCGAGCCGAGCCCATTCACGAGCCGAGATGACGCGCGGCACGATGTCGAAGGGGATCAGCCTTTCGGCGGCCTCTTCGCGCCCATAGACGTTGAAAGTGATCCCCGTGAGGCGGAACACCTCTTCGGCCTCTCGCGCCTTTTTGCGAAGGCGGGCCATATCCTGCTGGTCAAACCAGGCGCCGTATTGGTCATAAGGCGAGCGCAGGGCACCGCCGGGGCCTTGCATTTCGTCAAAATGAGACGTGTCAGACATGAAACAAAGCCTAGCGGCCCGGTAGAATAGTACAACCGGAATGCGACAAACCGTGTATTCTCAACATCTTCGCCCATCGCGTGCGCTGTATTTTTCGGCAGATTTCCTGGGCCGCGCCACGGGGTCGCACCGGATTGCATTGCCCGGCGGCGGGGCTAGGTATGCGTCAACACCCGTGACACAAACCTCGTGGAGGCCATCATGGACACGCTCTTGCTGTCCCGTATCCAATTCGGCGCGAACATTTCGTTCCACATCCTGTTCCCGACGATCACCATCGCCCTGGGCTGGGTGCTGCTGTTCTTCAAGCTGCGCTTCAACGCGACAGGCGATGCCAAGTGGATGGATGCCTACCGGTTCTGGGTCAAGGTCTTTGCCCTGTCCTTTGCCATGGGCGTTGTGTCGGGCATCACCATGTCGTTCCAGTTCGGCACCAACTGGCCGGGTTTCATGGAATCCGTAGGTAACATCGCGGGGCCCTTGCTGGCCTACGAGGTGCTGACCGCCTTCTTCCTCGAGGCTGCATTCTTGGGGATCATGCTGTTCGGCTTTTCCCGGGTTCCGGGCTGGCTGCACACGCTGGCCACCTTTCTTGTGGCGTTCGGCACGACATTGTCGGCCTTCTGGATTCTGGTGCTCAACAGCTGGATGCACACGCCTGCGGGCTATGAGATCCGCGATGGTGTCGTCTTTGCTTCGGATTGGTGGGCGGTGATCTTCAACCCGTCTATGCCCTACCGCCTGGTGCATATGCTGCTGGCGTCGGGCCTGACAGTGGCCTTTTTGATCGCCGGTCTGGCCGCCTTCCGTTGGCTGGTGGGCGAACGTGGCGCTGCCGTGCGCGCGCAGCTGACCACCGGCCTGACGCTGGGCGCGGTTCTGATCCCGGTGCAGATTTTCATGGGCGACATGCACGGGCTGAACACGCTCAAGTACCAGCCCGCCAAGGTCGCCGCGATGGAGGGCAACTGGGAGACGAAATCGAACGTGCCCCTGATCCTGTTCGCGATCCCCGACGAAGAGGCGCGCGAAAACAGGTACGAGGTGTCGATCCCGAACCTTGCCTCGATCATCCTGACGCACAAGGCGGACGGCGTTGTGCCCGGCCTGAACGATTTTGTCGCCGAAGACGGCACCCCCGAACACCCGCCCGTCACGCCTGTGTTCTGGAGCTTCCGCATCATGGTGGGCACCGGCATGGCGATGCTGCTGATCAGCTGGAGCGCGGTGGCCATGATGGCCTGGCGCCGCCGGGGCGTGGATGCTTTGCCCAAGGCCCTGTTCTGGGTCCTGGTGCCCATGGCAGGGTCTGGCTGGCTGGCCACCCTTGCCGGCTGGTACACGACCGAGATTGGCCGACAGCCGTGGCTGGTGACCGGCCTGTTGACGACGGAACAGGCGGTGGCGGATGTGCCCGCGCCGCTGGTGGGCACGACCCTTGCCGCATATCTGCTGGTCTATGCGGCGCTGCTGATCGCCTATATCGGCGTGCTGTTCTACCTGTCCTTGCGCGCGGCAAGAGGCGTCATGGGCACGCGCCCGGACCCGCGCGACCCGATCCCGGCAACCCGCGGCGCATCCGCCGCAACCCTTCCTGCGGAGTAACTTGCCATGGACATGTTCGGCGATCCCGCCCAGTGGCTGCCTTTCACCTTTGCCGGGCTGATGGGCCTGTCGATCCTGATTTACGTGGTGCTTGACGGGTTCGATCTGGGGGTCGGATTGCTGTTTCCGTTCTCGGACGAGGCGGAAAAGGACCGGATGATCGCATCCATCGGACCGTTCTGGGACGCGAACGAAACCTGGCTTGTTATGGCCGTGGGGCTTTTGCTGGTGGCCTTTCCGGTGGCACATGGCGTGATCCTGACCGCGCTTTACCTGCCGGTCGCAATCATGCTGGTGGGCCTGATCCTGCGCGGGGTCGCCTTTGAATTCCGCGCCAAGGCGCCGCCCTCGCACAAAAGCGCGTGGAACTGGTGCTTTTTCACCGGATCCCTGATGGCGTCGCTCAGCCAGGGCTGGATGCTGGGCGTGTATATCATGGGGCTGGACACCGGGTGGATCACCGCCGGCTTTGCCGCGCTGTGCGCTGTGTTCCTGACCGTGGGCTACAGCTATATCGGCGCGGCCTGGGTCATCCTGAAGACCGACGGCGCGCTTCAGGCCAAGGCCGTGGGATGGGCGCGGGGCGGTATCTACGGCGTGCTTCTGGGCATTGGCGCGATCTCTATTGCTTCGCCTTTCGCCAGCCCGCGCATCTTTGACAAATGGTTTTCCTTCCCCGAGGCGCTTTTCCTTGCGCCGCTGCCGCTGATGTCGGCTCTGGTTCTGGGGGCCTTGTGGTTTGCGCTTCAGCGTCTGCCCGCGCGCAATGACCACTTTGCCTGGGTGCCGTTCGTGGCCGGGGTGGTTCTGTTCACGCTGGCCTTTCTGGGGCTGGCCTACAGCTTTTACCCCTATGTCGTGCCCGACCGGCTGACGATCTACGAGGCGGCCTCGGCCCCCGAGGCGCTGTTCATCATCTTTGTTGGCGTCTGCATCGTGTTGCCGGTGATCATCCTGTATTCGGCTCTGGCCTATACCGTGTTCCGCGGCAAGGCGACCGAACTGCGCTACGATTGACCTGCCCGATCACAGGAACCCGATCTCGATCTCGCCCAGCTGGTCCACCGATGTGACGCCCACAAGCAGCACGCTTGCCTCGTCACCAAAGTGGATCACAAGACCCTCTGACGTGACTTCGGTGTTGGCCAGGATGTCATTCACCGAACCGCCGCCGTCTGTGAACACCTCGTCAAAGCGCAGGATGTCTTCGGCGCCATTGTAATCGTCAATGACGTCATGGCCGTAGAACGATCCGAAATAGAACGTGTCCGCGCCTGCGCCGCCGCGCATCCAGTCGTCGCCTTCGCCGCCCGCCAGCGTATCGTTGTCTCCGCCGCCGTTCAGCGTGTCGTTGCCAAAGCCGCCATCCAGCAGGTCGTCGTGACGATTGCCGATCAAGGTATCGCTGCCTTCGCCGCCGGTCATCGTGTCGCGATGCGTGCCGCCGCGGATGTAATCGTTGCCTGCGTCGCCGACCACAACATCCGCGCCGCCGCCGCCATTGACGATATCGTCGCCTTCACCGCCGATGACCGTGTCGCGGTTGCGCTGACCGTACAGAGCGTCGCTCCCGTCTCCGCCTTCGATCCAGTCGTTTTCGCGGCCGCCGCGGATCGTATCCGCCCCAAGGCCACCCGTCAGGGAATCATTGCCGCCAAGGCCCATCACGCTGTCGTTGCCCGCACCTGCGTCGACCGTATCGTCTCCGCGCCGGGCCGTGATCGTATCATCGCCGTCAAAGCCAAACAGCGCCTCGGCGTCATTGGTGCCGGTCAGGTCATCGTTGCCAACCGTGCCTTCGATGGGCTCTGCGGGCGGCGCGATGTTGATCGTGACGGTGTCGTAGGTCGTTGCGCCGTGTGCGTCGGTGGCGATGATCGACACCGTGTAGGACGGCGTCAGACTGTATTGCAGATCGAACGAGCTGAAGACGACAATGTTGCCGTCGATCACTTCGAACGGCACAAAATCGCCCGAATAATCCAGCTCGTAGGTGACCGTGTCGCCTTCGGCATCCACCGATGTGAGGGACCCGACGATGGTGCCGGCGGGTGCGAATTCCTCAACCACGTCGTTGGTGACGCCCAGCTCGGTCGGCGCGGTGTTGAACAGGCCCTCCCAGCTGGAAAAGGTCATGCCTTCGAACAGGATCGAATTTGACGACCCGGCAAAGGTCACGCGGGTGCCGCCCGCTTCGGCGACAAAAGTCATGTCGGCAATCAGGGCCGGATCAATCTCGACCGTGTCGATGGCCGAGCCATCCGTGACCGTGTCGTCGCCCCAGTCGCCTTCGAAGACCAGCAAATCGCCTTCGGTGCCGCCGGTGATCAGGTCGTTGCCCGCGCCGCCGCTCAGCGTGTCGCGGCCTGCGCCGCCGGTCAGCGTGTCGTCGCCCGACCCGCCCGCCAGCACGTCTGCCTGAGTGCCGGACAGGATCAGGTCCTGCCCCGCCCCGCCATCAAAGCGGTTGTGGCTGTCGCCGCCCAGGATCGTGTCGTTGCCGGCACCGCCTTCGATGGTGACTTCGCCCGGGTCCAGGAACCCTGTGCCATCATACCGGTCTTCGAAAAAATCGTCGCCACCGCGCCCGAATATCTGTGCCGTGGCCAACAGGTTGCTGGCGCCGCTGTTAAAGCTGACCACATCTGCGGTCTCCTGCCCCCAAAAGCGGATATTCATCGGGGCGGCACCGAAATAGATCACCTCGAAATCGCGCACTGCGCCAAAGGTTCCGGTGATCTCGGTGCCGAACTGGCCGGTCACAAGGTCAATCGCGACATTGCGGAACGTGTCGCCATTGGAGGGTTGCAGATAAAGCGTGTCGATCCCTTCGCCACCCGAGATCAGGCGCACGGACGGCGCGGTGATGACAAAGTCATCGCCTGCGCCGCCGCTGATCTGTGCGCTGCCCAGCCAGGGGTTGATGATGACATCATCGCCCGCGTCGCCGCGCACAACGTCGCCATCTCCGGCCGAGATCGTGTCGTTCCCGTCACCCCCTGTCAGAAGGCCGCCGCCCGATCCCTCGAGAACGTCATGGCCTGCGCCGCCATCCAGCGTGTCCGCACCGCCAAGGCTGCTGAGCGTGTCATCGCCTGCGCCGCCGCTTGCGCTGTCGTCGCCCGCACCGCCAACCAGCTGGTCATTGCCTTCGCCGCCGCCAAGCGTGTCATTCCCGTTGCCGCCAAAGACCGCGTCATTGCCATCGCCGCCTTCGGCCAGATCGTTGCCGCCGCCTGCGTCGATCCCGTCATCGCCGGCAAGGCCGTCGATCGTGTCCGCGCCGGCTGTTCCGTCGATCGCGTCATCATCGGCCGTGGCCGCGCCCGGCGCCGCGCCATCGCCGAAGTGATACAGCTGGAACGTGGCCGGCGGCCCTGTCAGCTCGGACGAGAACCCTTCGGTCTCGTAGGTCACCGCAAAGGTTTCGGCATCCACCACGGTGATCTGAATGTTTGTCGGGCGCACGTGCTCAGGCGACAGGACCATCGTGTCGCCGATCAGCGTGCCATCCGCGCCGACGATCTGCCCTTCGAGCCGCTGATCGGCAAAGGACAGCCATGTGACAAGAAGCGAGCCGTCGGGCAGAAGATGCACATCCACCGCGCTGAAATCATGCGACGTTGCGGCGGGCGTGTTGGTGACGTTGACAAGCTGCGCATCGCTGCCGTCAGGCTGGGTCAGCAGGATATACACATCCTGATTGGTGCCACCTGTCGGCAGACGCAGGCTGCCCGCAAACGCAATGGCCAGCCGGCCATCGGACAAAAGCTCGACCCCGAAGAATGACGGCGCATCGATGTCCGCCGGCACGCTGTCCAGCACGTCCACCTGCGACAGCACTGTGCCATCCACCGAGGTGACGCTGACAAACAGGCTGTCGATCAGGATGGTGCTCCAGACATGCGCCAGCGTGCCATCGGCCAGCACTTCGACCGGTGCATTGTAATTCGGGCTGACTGTCGCGGGATCGGGACCTGCGTGATCAAATTCAGCCTCGATCTGAGACTGGACAGGCGCAGCGATCGGCACGCCATTTGCGTCGAACGCGCGGTGATACAGCGTCTGGCCGAAAAAGTCGCCCGGCACCGTCTCGCCGATAAAGTTGTGGTGCACCCAGGTGACGACATAGCCACCGCCGGGCAAGTCGTTGATCTGCGCCTGGTATTGCGAGCCGCGGATCACGCCTTCGTTGATCAGGGTTTCGCCGCCCTGCGGTGTGCCGCTGGCGTCAAAGACCTGTTGATAGAGACCGTATTGTTCGTTCCATGGACGGCTGAGCCCGGGATCAAAGGTGAAATCGTCCTGACCAAACGAATCCCACAGGATGACAAATCCGCCATCCGGCAAGGCGTGCGCTTGTGGGTTAAGCTGCGGAAAGTCGGTTGTTGTGTTCACCGTGAACGGATCGCCTGCCGGGGTGCCGTCAGCGTTCAGGACCACCGCGCGGATGTCGCTGCTGTTGGTTGCGGCAGACCTCTCGGTCCAGACGGCAACAAACCGGCCATCGGCAAGCTGGGTGTGATGCACATCGCTGACCTGTCCAAAGACGGTTCCGGCCAGGTTTTGCGCAACGCCTCGAGGTGTGCCCAACGTGATGCTCATGAAGTCGCCCTTGCCCTTGATGTCAGCAATTTTGTTCAGGCTAGGCTGCGCGCACCGGCCTATCAACCTGAAATGGCGCGGGAATGTCACATGACATACTGGCGTCTTCGCCGCACCAGCGCGGCAACACACACTGACTGCCGGCGCCCGGTATTTCAGAAGATATCATGGATCGCTGTGGTAGGCGGCTGGCCTATCGGCCGGGCCGGGATGGTGCGGTCGAGAAGACTCGAACTTCCACGGGAGTTACCCCACAGCGACCTCAACGCTGCGCGTCTACCAATTCCGCCA
>JAHDCH010000073.1 GCA_020629995.1 Pseudaestuariivita sp.
CGACGAGCAGCGGGAAGGCTGGCAAGAGCGGTTCTCGGGTACGCGCGACTGACCACGGGCAGCTGCCCCGGGGCTGTCCGGCCCTCCGGGGGCCATATTTGCTAAAGAGAAGAAGACGAGGGACGACGCCCCTTTCGCCTGCGCGCGCGGCATGCAAGTGTCGCGGCCAAGGAGGCGCGCCATGACGATCACGACAGCGGTTTTTGATGCATACGGGACGCTTTTCGACGTGGCGGCGGCTGCGCGGCAAGCAGCGGGCGAGCCGGGACGCGAAGCTTTTGCCGAGCGCTGGAGCGAGGTGGCCAGGGATTGGCGGCTGAAACAGTTGCAATACACATGGCTGAGGGCCGTGCAGGACGCCCATTGCGATTTCTGGGAGGTGACGCAGGATGGGCTTGACTGGGCCATGGAAGCCGCCGGGCTGGGCGGCGACGCCGAGCTGAGAGAGCGGCTTTTGGCGCTGTACTGGGAATTGAGCGCCTACCCTGAGGTGCCACAGATGCTGTCGGATCTGAAGGCGCGCGGGTTGAACACGGCGATCCTGTCCAACGGATCGCCTGACATGCTGGAGGGCGCAGTCAGGAGCGCAGGGGTGGAGGCATTGCTGGATGCGGTGCTGAGCGTGGAAGACGTGGGTGTCTTTAAACCGGCCCGCGTTGTTTATGACCTTGTGGGCAAAAGGTTTGGCTGCGCGCCGGATGAGGTGCTGTTCGTATCGTCCAACGGATGGGACGCGGCGGCAGCAGTCCAGTATGGCTTTGCCACGGCCTGGGTGAACCGCGCGGGCGAGCCGGTTGATCGCCTGCCGTGGACCCCGCATCACATATTGCAAGACCTGTTCGGCATCCCGGGACTGGTCTGATGCCGCTGTTCACCACATCCGACGGTCTGAACCTGCATTACGACGACGCGGGCGGCGGTGTCCCGCTGCTCTGCCTGTCGGGGCTGACCCGGGACGGGCGCGATTTTGACTACGTCGCGCCGCATCTCGGAGGCGTGCGCCTGATCCGCATGGATTATCGCGGGCGCGGGAGGTCGGATTTTGGCGATTGGCGCAGCTATACCCTGCAGCGCGAAGGGCAGGACGCTCTCGAGCTGTTGGCGCATCTGGGCCTCGGCCGGGCCGCCATCCTGGGCACCTCGCGCGGGGGGCTGATCGCCATGGGGCTGGCGGCCACGGTCAGCCAAGCGCTGATAGGCGTCGCGCTGAATGATATCGGGCCCGAGCTGGACCCGGCCGGCCTGTCGAACATCATGGGCTACCTTGGCCGCGCACCGGTGTGGAAAACGCTGGACGAGGCGGCACAGCATCGCCCCGGGGTCATGCCGGGGTTTGCCAATGTGCCGCCCGAGCGCTGGCGGGCGGAGGCCGAAAAATTTTATGTCGAAACGCCGACCGGGCTGACCATCACGTATGACCCTCACTTGCGCGATGCGGTCGAACAGGCAGGGGCAACGCCGATGCCGGACCTTTGGCCATTCTTTGATGCGCTGGAGGGGATGCCGCTGGCGGCGCTGCGCGGAGCCAACTCCGATCTGCTGAGCGCCGCAACCTTTGCCGAAATGCAGCGGCGGCGCCCGGATATGCACGCGGCCACGGTCAGCGACCGGGGGCATGTGCCGTTTCTGGACGAGCCTGAAAGCCTGGCAGCACTGCAGGCCTGGATCGGAGAGATGACATGAACATCGACAGCATTCGCACCGCAGCCGCGCGGCTGGACGGACACGCAAGGCGCACGCCGCTGCTGTCCTCGCCCTTTCTGGACGAGATCGCGGGCCGCCGCGTGCTGGTCAAACCCGAATGCCTTCAGCACACGGGCAGCTTCAAATACCGGGGCGCGCGCAATGCGGTGGCCGCGCTGGACGATCAGGTGCGCAAACGCGGCGTGATTGCCTTTTCCAGCGGCAACCATGCGCAGGGCGTGGCGCTGGCGGCGCGCGAACACGGTGTCCCCGCCGTGATCATCATGCCCGCCGACGCGCCGGCGCTGAAAATCGCCAACACGCGCGCGCTGGGGGCCGAAGTGGTGCTGTACGACCGGGCGGGCGGCGAAGACCGGGACGAGATCGGCGCGCGCCTTTCGTCGGACCGTGGGCTGACGCTGATCAAACCCTTTGACGAGCCGCAGGTGATCGCGGGCCAGGGCACAACAGGGCTCGAAATCGCGGCGCAGGCGGCCGAGCTAGGCGTGACCCGGGCTGATGTGCTGGTGTGTTGCGGCGGCGGAGGGCTGACGTCTGGAATCGCTCTGGCACTTGAGGCCGACGCGCCGGGGATGCGCGTGCGCCCTGTCGAACCGGACGGGTTTGACGACGTCAAACGATCGCTGGCCTCGGGCCGGATCGAAAGCAACGCCGCCGTATCAGGCAATATCTGCGACGCAATCATCACGCCGTCACCCGGCCAGATCACCTTTCCGATCATGCAGCGCCTGTGTGGGCCGGGTCTGGCCGTGAGCGAAACCGAGGCTCTGGCCGCAGCCTTTCACGCTTATGAACGGCTCAAACTGGTGGCCGAGCCGGGCGGCGCGGTCGCGCTGGCCGCGGCCCTGTTCCACGCAGACCAGATCGAAGGCGACACGGTGATCGCCCTTATCTCGGGCGGGAATGTCGATGCGCCGATGTTTGCCCGCGCCCTCGCCACCCAAGGAGACCCCGCATGACCCGTTTCACCATCGCCAGTTTCAACGTCAAGAACCTGATCGGCGCGGACCGCGAATACTATCAGTTCCAAAGCTATACGCCCGAGGAATACGCCTGGAAAAAGGCCTGGCTGGCCGACCAGGTCATGACGCTGGATGCGGATGTGATCGGGTTTCAGGAGATTTTCGAAGAAGCCGCCCTGCGCGATGTGCTGGACGAGGCGGACCGCCGCGGCGCTGCCGCCAATGCCGAGAACCTGCCGGGCAGCGACAAGCCCTATCGCAAGAAGGCGATCTTTCGCAAACTGGCCTATGACGGCTATGACGCGGCCGCGCTGGCCTTTGCCCCCAACGCCAATGACGGCGGGCCGGGGCATCGCCGGCCGGGTCTGGCGCTGGTGTCGCGAAACGGGTTCGAAGGCGCGCCCGAGGTGATTCAGGACCTGGCCCAACCGGTCGAGATTCCGATGCAGGCTTTGGGCGGTGGCGCGAATGCCGGCAGCTTTACCCTGTCGCGCCTGTCGCGTCCGATCCTCAAGGCGCGGGTACGCTCGGGGCAGCAAACGATCACCATCTTCAACTGTCACCTCAAGTCGAAACTGGGCGAGCATATCCGCCCTGCTGGCGCGCCCTTTGCGCCCGAGGCCGACCTGACGCGGTACGATCCGGTGGGCCGCGCCATGGGATCCCTGCGCGCCGCTCTGCGCCGTATGGCCGAAGCCTGGGTTCTGCGCCGCGAAATCGTTGCCGAGCTCGAGGCCGGGCATCCGGTCATCGTCATGGGCGATTTCAACGACGGCGAACATGCGGTGTCATCCGAGATTATCTCGGGCGAGGTGCCGTTCAAGAACTACAGCTGGATGCTGCGCCACGACGCGCAATCCTATTCGGACCGCTATTCCAAAGAAGAAAACCTTGCCATCACCGAAGCAGTGGAACGGGTGCGCCTGCATTCCGCCGAACATCTGTTCGTCAAACGCTCGGCGCGTGACATGGTCTATACCTCGGCCTTTGGCGGCACCTATGAATCCATCGACCAGATCTATCTGTCGCGCCACTTCATCCCCGGCGATCACGACCCGGTCGGAGAGATGGAATATTTCAGCGTCTTCAACGATCACCTGACCGATGGTGCACATCCCGAGGCCCCGTATAACAAACTGGCTTCGGATCACGGTCAGATCATGGCGCATCTGCACATCTACGACTGACGGCCCCCGCGATGAATACGACCATTCTGTTCCTGCTGATCACCGTGATGATCGATGCCATGGGCATCGGGCTGATCATCCCTGTGATGCCCGATCTGATCCGCGAGGTTCAGGGACCATCGCTGGCCAATGCCGCGATCTGGGGCGGCGTTCTGTCGACCGTGTTCGCGGTGATGCAGTTCCTGTTCGGACCCGTTCTGGGGTCGCTTTCGGACCGGTACGGGCGGCGCACGGTGCTGCTGTCGTCGCTGTTTTTCATGGTCATCGACTATCTGGTGATGGCCGTGGCCGGCACGATCTGGCTGCTCTTGCTGGGTCGGGTGATCGGCGGGGTGACAGCGGCGACGCAGGCGACCGCCTCGGCCTGCATGGCGGATATTTCCAAGCCCGAGGACAAGGCCAAGAACTTTGGCCTGATCGGCGCCGGGTTTGGCGCGGGCTTTGTGCTTGGGCCGCTGATCGGCGGTCTTTTGGGTGAATACGGCTCACGGGCGCCGTTTTATGCGGCTGCTGCGCTGTCGGCGCTGAACCTCGGGCTTGGCTACTTTGTCCTGCGCGAAACGGTGACGCCCGAAAACCGCCGTGCCTTTACCTGGCGGCGCGCGAACCCCTTTGGCGCTGCCAGGGCTGTGTCCGCCCTGCCCGGGGCCGGGCGGCTTTTGCTGGTCTTCCTGTTCTTTCAGCTCGCTTTCGTGGTCTATCCCGCGGTCTGGTCGTTTTACGCGGTCGAGCGCTATGGCTGGGCCCCCGGCACCATCGGGCTTTCGCTTGCGCTGTTCGGCGTGTCCTTTGGACTGGTGCAGGGTTTGCTGATCGGTCCGATCATCAAGCGGTTCGGCGAACGGCGCACGGTGATCGGCGGCATCGTGTTCGATGTGTTGGCCTTTCTGGCGATCGCCTTTGTGTCCAGCGGCACCTTGGCGCTGATCCTTGTCCCGATCACTTCGCTGTCTGCGGTGGTGGTGCCTGCGCTGCAGGGCATATTGTCCAAACAGGTGGGCGATGATGCACAGGGCGAGTTGCAGGGCGTGCTGACGTCAGCGGGCGCAATGGCGACGATTCTGTCGCCTCTGGCGATGACATACGTATTTGCCTCCTTCACCCGCGAGGGTGCGCCAATCTATCTGCCGGGCGCGCCCTTTTTCCTTGCTGCGGCTCTGGCTGCCGCGGCGCTTTGGGTGTTTCTGGCGTGGCAGAGCGACCGCGCGGGCGACACCGCAGAATGACGCAGCGACAAAATCTGTCGTTTTCGGGCAATGCGTCGCAAACAGGCAGGCCGGGACGCGCGCGCTTTCTGATCCTGCAAGGCAAGCAAAGTTCAGGATGACCCCCATGACCCAGATCAAAGCCGCTGTCTGCCACGAATTTGGCGCGCCCCTTTCCATCGACACGGTGACCTTGCGGGCACCGCTTGGGCAGGAGGTCGAAGTCACGCTCGAAGCCTGCGCGATCTGCCATTCCGACATCTCGTACGCCGATGGCGCCTGGGGCGGCGAACTGCCTGCCGTCTATGGGCACGAGGCCGCGGGGCGGATTTCGGCACTGGGTCCTCAGGTCCGCGGGCTGAATGTCGGCGACCCGGTCGTTGTCACTCTGATCAGGGCCTGCGGCTCCTGCGCGCCTTGTGCTTCGGGCCGGCCCGTGGGCTGCGAGACGGCGCCGGGCCCATCGCCCCTCACCGCCGAGGATGGCAGCGCTCTGGTTCAGGCGATGAACTGCGGCGCCTTTGCCGAACGTGTGGTGGTCGAGCAAAGCCAGGTGGTGCGCCTGCCCGATGACATGAGCATGGAGGCTGCCAGCCTGCTGGCCTGCGGCGTGATCACTGGCGTGGGAGCCGTGGTCAACGCGGCACATCTGCGCGCGGGCGAGGACGTTGTCGTGATCGGCGCCGGCGGCGTTGGCCTGAACGCGATCCAGGGCGCACGGATCGCCGGCGCGCGGCGTATCGTGGCCGTCGACATGACCGAGGAAAAGCTGGCCATCGCCCGCGACTTTGGCGCCACCGACGGCGTGTTGGCCACCGGCGAAAAGCCCTGGCGCGATGCGATGGACGCTCTGGGGCGCGGGGCGGACGCGGTGATCGTGACCGTCGGCGCCATTCCCGCCTATGATCAGGCACCGCGCTACCTGGGCAATGGCGGTCGGGTCATCATGGTGGGCATGCCGCATTCCGGCGCCATGTCGACATACGAGCCGGTAATCCTGGCGGCGACGGGCCAGGGCATGACCGGATCCAAAATGGGCGACGTGGTGATCCAGCGCGACATTCCGTGGATGGTGGACCTGTACCAGCAAGGACGTCTGAAACTGGACGAGCTGGTGTCGCGCCGCTGGACCCTGGAGCAGATCAACGAGGCTATCGCCGATACCAAGACCGGTGGCGCGCGGCGCAATGTCATCATCTTCTGACGGGGCCTGAGGCAGGCGGAGGGAGCCTCCGGCGGCCATATTTGGAAAGAGAAGAAACCAGGGAGACGTACCATGAAGCTGGCCGAATGCGAGGTGATCGTCACAGCGCCCCCCGCGCCTGGTTGGGGCGGGCGCTACTGGATCCTGGTGAAGGTGACGACGGCCTGCGGGATTGTGGGCTGGGGCGAGTGCTACGCAGCTTCGGTTGGGCCTGACGCGATGGGCGCGGTGATCGGGGATGTGTTTGGCCGGTATTTCGAAGGCGAGAACCCCGAAAACGTCGAACGCCTGTTCCGCCGCGTCTATTCCTCGGGGTTCACGCAACGGCCGGACCTGACGGTCATGGGCGCGTTTTCGGGGCTGGAGATTGCGTGCTGGGACATTCTGGGCAAGGCGCGCGAGCGGCCCGTCTGGGCGCTGATTGGCGGGCGGATGTGGGACCGGGTCCGGCTTTATACCTATCTGTATCCGTTGGAGCATCACGAGATCGCAGCTTTCTGGACATCACCCGAGATGGCCGCGGAAAGCGCCCGCGCGGTGGTCGACCAGGGCTATACAGCCGTCAAGTTCGACCCCGCCGGCCCCTACACCATGCGCGGCGGGCACCAGCCCGCGATGTCCGACATTTCCATGTCGGTCGCCTTTTGCAAGGCGATCCGCGAGGCGGTGGGCGACAAGGCCGATCTGCTGTTCGGCACGCATGGCCAGTTCACGACGGCGGGTGCGATCCGGCTGGGGCAGGCTTTGGAGCCATATTTGCCGCTGTGGTACGAAGAGCCGATCCCGCCCGACACGATCGACGCCTTTGAACGGGTCGCGGATGCGGTGCGCATTCCCGTCGCCACCGGAGAGCGGATGACAACCAAGGCCGAATTCGCAGCGGCGCTCAAGGCCGGGGTTGCCATCCTGCAACCGGCGCTGGGACGGTCGGGTGGCATCTGGGAGACGAAAAAGATCGCAGCCCTTGCCGAAGTCTACAACGCGCAGATGGCGCCGCATCTGTATGCGGGCCCGGTCGAATGGGCTGCCAACCTGCATCTGGCCACGGCTACGCCGAACCTGCTGATCGCGGAGACAATCGATACGCCGTTCCACCGAGCCCTGATCAAGGACAGCATCGAGGTGGACCGCGGGTTTACCGCACTCGGAGACGCGCCAGGACTGGGGATCGAGGTGGACGAGGCGCTTGCTCGCGCGCACCCGTTCGACGGGGATGGTCTGCACCTGCAGATGCAGGACGCGCCGTGCGATTACGTCAATGGCAACAGCTTTGAAGGCGGCGCGCCGCCCAAGACCTGAGCCGCCAGCCGGGGCATATGCGCCCGGCTGGCGGTGTTCCGCGATTTATGCCGCGCGTTCCCAGGGACGGGTAAAGCTGCCCAGAACGTCCGTGACCGCGGCGTCATCGGCGTTGCCTTCGATCTGTGCGACAAGGCCGCGCTTCTTGTCGTCGATCACCGACACAACATGCGCATCCACGCCCGCCTCGCTCAGCGCGGCGTTATAGACCCGGGTGATCGCGGATTTGCGCAGGTCAGGCTTGAACACTTTGCCGACTGCCGTTTTCGGCAATTCATCCAGGATTTCCAGATGCTTGGGCTGGGCCGCGCGTTCGTGCACATGCGCCTTGCAATAGGCCATCAGTTCGTCACTGGTGACGGTTGCGCCAGCGACAAGTTCGACAAAGGCGCAGGGCAGCTCGCCCGAGTGGGCATCGGGCTGGCCGATGGCACCGGCAAATGCCACGGCCTCATGGCCCAGCAGCGCCTCTTCGATCTCGGCCGGGTCGATGTTGTGGCCGCCACGGATGATCAGGTCCTTGGCGCGGCCGGTGATCCAGAGATAGCGGTCCTCGTCCATACGGCCGAGGTCGCCGGTGCGAAGATGGGTCCCCCAGTAATACAGGTCGGCGTTCTTGTCCGCCTCGGTATAGGTATTGCCGGCAAAGACACCGGGGTTGGACACGCAGATTTCACCAATCTCATCCGTGTCGCATTCGACCGGGCCGTCGGGCGTGGATTTGACAATTTTGACGTCGCAATACGGGAACGGAATACCGATCGAGCCGACCTTCTTTTCACCGTCAACCGGGTTGATCGAGACAAGGCAGGTCGCTTCTGTCAGGCCGTAGCCTTCAACGATGGACACGCCGGTTGCGGCCTCGAACCGTTTGAACAGCTCGAGCGGCAAAGGGGCCGAGCCCGAGAACGACGTCTTGATCGACGAGACATCCGCATCCACCGGGCGCTGCATCAGGGCCGAAATGGCGGTGGGCACTGTGATGACAAAGGTGATTTTCCAGCGTTCGACCAGTTTCCAGAAATTATCGAAGACTCCATCACCCCGGTAGCCCTGCGGCGTGGGGAAGACGACATGCGCGCCGGAGGAAAGGCAGGCCATGAGGATGACGTGCACGGCAAACACGTGGAACAAGGGCAGCGGGCAGATCACGTTGTCTTCTTCGGTGAACAGCAGCGCGTCACCCAGCCAGCCGTTGTAGATGATGCCCGAATATTTATGTTGCGCGACCTTGGGCATGCCAGTGGTGCCGCCCGTGTGGAAATAGGCGGCAACGCGGTCTTCCTGCACGTCCTCGAAGGTGAGCGTGGTGGGTTGCTTGGCCACCTCGGTGGTAAAGTCCAGCACCCTCGCCGAATGCTTTGCCTCGACCTTGGGGCGGATCAGCGGGACGATCCAGGATTTGGGCGGGGTCAGGTAGCGGTTCAGGTCCACTTCGATGATCGTGGTCACGTTGGGCGCGAGGGCCGCGGATTCGGCAGCCTTTTGCGGCACATCCGTCTTGGGGAACCCTTTCAGGGTGACAAGAACCTTCGCACCGGTCTCGCGCAGGATGGCGCCGATCTGTTCAGCGTCCAGCAGAGGGTTGATGGGGTTGGCAATCCCGGCAACGCAACCACCCAGCAGGGTCAGGACGGTTTCATTGCAATTGGGCAGCAGGTAGGCGACCACATCGTTCGGCCCCACCCCAAGCGAGCGGAAGAGGTTCGCCGTTTGCGCGGTTTTTGCGCGCAGCTGGTCCCAAGTGAGCGTTTCCGCCTTGTCCTTGGGGCCCGAGAAAATCTGGTAGCTGACCGCTGGCCTTGATCCGAACTTGTCGGCGGTGTTCGACAGCAGCCCCCACAGCGTCACGGGCACATCCCGGTCAGCCCACGGCATTTCATTCTGAATCGCATCGCGATCCACGTAAGATGCAAAAGTCACGATATCCTCCCCGGGTGCCCATTCGGGCTGGTTTTTAAGTGGTGAGGGAAGGATGCGGGGGAATGGGTTTTGAAGCAAGCCTCCGCGAGCCCCGGCAAGGGTGTCTGACGGTACGTCAAACCGGGATGACCCAGCGTCGCCCCCGCAACGTGGCGGCAAGTTGTGTGTGGAGCCGCGTCAGTAGATGTAGCGAATCTGGTCGCTCCAGTACCGCTCCATCCGTCGCAAGGCGCCGGTGATGTCGCCCATCGTCTGGTCACCGAGAATCTGTTTGGCCTCCAGCCCGTCGGCGTGCCGTTCGAACAGATGCGACACGGTATCGTGGATGCCGCGGCCCTTGTCGGTCAGCCGCACGCGCACCGACCGGCGATCAATCTCGCACCGCTGATGGTGCATATAGCCCATGTCGACCAGCTTTTTCAGGTTATAGCTGACGTTGGAGCCCTGATAGTAGCCGCGCGTCTTCAGCTCGCCCGCGGTGACCTCATTGTCGCCGATGTTGAACAGCAGCAGCGCCTGTACCGCGTTGATCTCCAGAACGCCCACCCGCTCGAATTCGTCCTTGATGACATCCAGCAACAACCGATGCAGTCGTTCGACCAGCGCCAGCGCCTCAAGGTATCCGGCCATGAACCCTTTGTCGCCCAGAAGGGCCATGGGCTTTTGCATGCTCATTTTTGTGTTTCTCCGCCAAAAGCTGCCGTCTCTCAAGGGCACCTAACAACGGATTCCACAACATTCGGTTAAAGCGTGCGGTGTTCAGATAAAGTCGTAACTATTTCATCTGGTTGGGAGTCAAACCGGCCTGAATGCGGCTGATGATCGCCGCATGTTCGCCGGGCACTGGTGCCGCACCCGAAACCCAAGCGTACAGATCATGGTCGTTTTCCGACAGCAACATCTCGTAGGCATCAAGCTCGGCCGGGGGCAAGGAGGGCAGTTCAGCGTCGGCAAAGCCTGACAGGATCACGTCCATTTCCTTGATCCCGCGCCGCATCGACCGCATCGCCAGACGCTTGAGGCGCACATCATGCGGCTCGTCCATGCTTAGACCTGCTGGTTCGCGCGGGACGCCGCGCGCAGGCGCTTTTCCAACCGCCCGATGCGTTCGGCCGAGCGCAACATCTGAGACTTCATCTCGCGCATTTCCATAAGCATATCAGCCATGTCCGGCGAAATACTGGTTGCCATATCCGGCGCGTCCAGCCCTTCGCCTTCGCCGGTCAAAAGCCACGTGATCGACACGTTCAGCAAGCCCGCCAGCATCGACAATCGGTTCGCACGCGGCTCGGACAGGTCATGTTCCCAGCCTTCCAGCGTCTTGAGCTTGATCCCCAGCCGCCCGGCCAGTTCGGCCTGGCTGAGGCCCAGAGCCTGGCGCGCCCCCGCAATACGGTCTCCGAACGTGGCCGCGTCGGGCCCGTACCAGTCAAATTCCTGTTCCGTCATGGCAAAGGACCTGCCCTATATTGTGATTGAATGCAACTTGGCGCGACCCTAAGACATGTGCGGCCAATAGCAACGCAAGGCACGACCATGTCCTTCCTCTCCGCGACATTATCCCGGGTCAAACCCTCTCCGACAATCGCGGTGACAACCCGCGCGGGCGAACTGAAGGCCGAAGGGCGCGATATCATATCTCTGGGTGCCGGCGAGCCTGATTTCGACACGCCGGCCCATATCCAGGACGCCGGGATCGCTGCGATTCGCGAAGGACGCACGCGCTATACCCCGCCCGACGGCACGCCCGAGCTCAAGGCCGCCATCGCCG
>JAHDCH010000074.1:0-5883 GCA_020629995.1 Pseudaestuariivita sp.
ATTCCTGAAGATGCTGGTGCGGTACGAGGACAAGCGCTTTTACCGGCACGGAGGTGTGGACCTGATCGCGCTGGTGCGCGCGGCGGCGCAATCGCTGCGCGCAGGGCGCGTGGTGTCAGGCGGGTCGACCCTGACGATGCAGGTCGCGCGGCTGCTGGAGGACAGCGGCACGGGGCGCTGGCAAGGCAAGCTGAGGCAGATGCGCGTGGCGCTGAGGCTGGAGCAGGTGATGGACAAGGACGCGATCCTTGGCCTTTACCTGCTGCACGCGCCGTATGGCGGCAACCTCGAGGGGCTGCGCGCCGCCACGCTGGCCTATTTCGGCAAGGAGCCGGCGCGGCTGACCCCGGCCGAGGCGGCGTTGCTGGTCGCCCTGCCCCAGGCCCCCGAGGCCCGGAGGCCTGACCGCCAGCCGGATGCGGCCAAGGCGGCACGGGTCATGGTGCTGAAACGGCTGGAGGGCGCGGGGCTGGTGGCCGGGGAAAGCGTGCAGGCGGCGGCCACAGAGCCGTTTCCCGAAGGACGCAGCGCCTTTCCCCTGCGCGCACCGCACATGGCCGAGAGGGCGAGGGCAGATCAGCCGACATGGGCGCGCCACGACCTGACGCTTGATGCAGGCTTGCAAGCGCAATTGGAGCAATTGGCGCAGGAGGTGGCCCGGCGCGAAGGGCGGCGGCTGTCTGTGGCCATGGTGGTGGCCGATCACCAGAGCGGCGAGGTGCTTGGGTCGGTCGGGTCGGCGGGGTACGGAGCGGCGGAGGGCCGCGAGGGGTTTGTCGACATGACCCGCGCGGTGCGCTCGCCCGGGTCGACGCTGAAGCCGTTTGTCTATGGCCTTGCCTTTGACCGGGGGCTGGCGCATCCCGCGACGCTGATTGACGACCGGCCGGTGTCGTTCGGCGGCTATGCGCCCGAGAATTTTGATGGCACCTACCGGGGCGAGCTGCCGGTGGCCGAGGCGCTGCGCCTGTCGCTGAACACGCCGGTGGTGCAGATCACCGAAGCGCTGGGCCCTGCGCATCTGATGGCCGCGCTGCGCCGCACCGGCGCCACCCCGCGCCTGACCGGAGAGCCCGGGCTGGCGGTGGCACTGGGCGGCGTGGGGCTGACGCTGGAAGAGCTGGTGCGGGCCTATGCCGCGCTGGCGCGAGGCGGGCAGACCGCGCCGTGGCGCTGGCGAAAGGGTCAGGACGGCGAGCCGGCGCGACGGCTGATGGCCCGCCGCGCCGCCTGGCAGGTCGGGCACATCCTGGGCGACCTGCCCCCGCCCGCCGGAGCGGCCCCCTGGCGGATCGCCTACAAGACGGGCACATCCTATGGCCACCGCGACACATGGGCCGTCGGGTTTGACGGACGGCACGTGGCCGGCGTGTGGATCGGGCGGGCGGACGGAACGCCCGTGCCTGGCGCCTTTGGGGCGGCGATGGCGGCGCCGGTGCTGTTTGCCGCGTTCGAACGCATCAAGCCGCAGGCCGATCCTCTGCCGGCCCCGCCCCCCGAGACCTTGCTGGTGGGGCATGCACAGCTGCCCGCACCGCTGCGCCATTTCGAACGCCGGACCGCCGCCGCCGCGCAGGACGCGCCCCGCATGGCCTTTCCGCCCGACGGGGCACGGGTTGCGCTGATCGAAGGGGCGCTGACGGTGAAGATGCGCGGCGGACAGGGCCCGTTCTTGTGGCTTGCCAACGGAGCACCAGTGGGCCCGCGCAGCCACGCACCCGAGCGCAGCCTGACAGGCCTGGGGCAAGGCTGGACCGAAGTGACGGTGATCGACGCCAGCGGCCAATCGGCCCGCGCAAAGATCGAATTGACGGAGTAACCGGCCACGATTTTTCGGCGAAAAATCGTGCGGCGTTGCGAAGGGGGCCACCGGTGGCCTAGAACGGGGCGAGCAGAGCGGAGACCGCATACATGACCATCCCCAAGCCCGTCGTCCTGTGCATTCTGGACGGCTGGGGCCTGAGCGACACGCGCGACGCAAACGCGCCCGCGCTGGCCGAAACCCCCACCTTTGACCGGCTGATGGCGACCTGCCCCAACGCCACGCTGATCACGCACGGCCCCGACGCGGGCCTGCCCAGCGGGCAGATGGGCAATTCCGAGGTGGGCCACACCAACATAGGAGCAGGCCGGGTGGTGGCGATGGACCTTGGCCAGATCGACCTGGCCATCGAGGACGGGTCCTTCGCACAGAACGAGGCGCTGGGGCGGTTCATAGGCACCTTGAAGGACAGCGGCGGCACGGCGCATCTGATGGGCGTGGTGTCGGACGGAGGAGTGCACGGGCACATCGCCCATATCAAGGCCGCCGTTCAGGCTGTGACCGAGGCGGGCATCCCCGTCGTCATCCACGCGATCACGGATGGACGGGACGTGGCACCATCGTCCGCCGATGGATTTGTGGCGGAGCTGGCCGCAGAGCTGCCGAAGGGCGCGACGATTGGCACAGTGATCGGGCGATACTATGCCATGGATCGCGACAACAGGTGGGAGAGGGTCGAGACGGCCTATGCCGCGATGGTGCGGGCCGAGGGCGATCACGCGCCTGCCCCGGAGGCCGCCGTGCAGCAAAGCTATGACGCGGGCAAGACCGACGAATTCCTGCCCGCCACGGTGATTGGCGACTACAAGGGCATGGCCGAGGGCGACGGGCTCTTTTGCCTGAACTTCCGGGCGGACCGGGCGAGGGAAATCCTTGCGGCGATGTGCGATCCCGGCTTTGACGGGTTCGAGCGCGGCCCCTCTCCGCGCCTTGCAGCGCGGCTCGGCATGGTCGAATACTCGGAAGCGCATAACGCGTGGCTTGAGACGGCGTTTCCCAAGCGGGAGATCATCAACACACTGGGCGCATGGGTGGCGCAGCACGGGCGGTCGCAATTCCGGCTGGCCGAGACCGAGAAATACCCGCATGTCACCTTTTTCCTGAACGGAGGCAAGGAAACCCCCGAAGACGGAGAACAGCGGCACATGCCCAAGTCGCCCAAGGTTGCGACATACGACATGCAGCCCGAGATGTCGGCGCAGGAGGTCACCGACACGTTCGTTGAGGCGATCGAGACGGGCTATGACCTGATCGTCACCAATTATGCGAACCCCGACATGGTCGGCCACACCGGAGACCTGGAGGCGGCGATGGCCGCCTGCGCGGCGGTGGACGCAGGGTTGGCCCGCGTCACCGAGGCGCTGGAGGCAAAGGGCGGAGCGATGATCCTGACGGCGGACCACGGCAATTGCGAGGTGATGGTAGACCCCGAAACCGGCGGCCCCCACACGGCGCATACGCTGAACCCGGTGCCGGTGATCCTGATGGGCGGGCCAGAGGGTGCAAGCCTGCGCAAGGGGCGGCTTGCCGATCTGGCGCCCACGGTGCTCGAGCTGATGGGCCTGCCCCAGCCCAAAGAGATGACCGGGCGGAGTCTGATCGAGAGATGATCCGAGCGCTGGCCCTTTGCCTGATGCTGGCCGCGCCGGCGGTGGCGCAAGAGGAGGATCTTGCCGCCCGCGCCAGCGAGGCCGCCGCGCAGCTGGCCGAGGCGACCGAAGCGCTGGAACAGGCCAAAAGCGCGCGCGACCGGGTCCGCGCCCTGACGGTGGCCGTGCAAAGCTATGAGGCCGGGCTGGCCACCTTGCGCGACGGGCTGCGCGCCGCAGCCATCGAGGAGCAGCGCCTGACGCTCAAGCTGGAGGCCGAGCGCAGCGATCTGGCGCAGCTGCTGGGCGTGCTGCAGTCGGTAGGAGAGACCGAAAGGCCCACAGCGCTGCTGCATCCGCAGGGCGCGCTGGGCACGGCACGGGCCGGAATGCTGCTGGCCGACGTGGTGCCCGCGCTGAACGCCAGAGCCGCAGACCTGGCGCGAGATCTGGACAGCATCCGCACGGCGCGCGCGCTGCAACAACAGGCGGCGGACCAGCTGAGGGACGGGCTGGCCCAGGTACAGGCGGCGCGCATCGCGCTGAGCCAGGCCCTTGCCGAGCGCACCGACCTGCCCCGCCGCTTTACCGAAGACCCCGAGCGCACGCGCGCCCTGCTGGATGCCGCGGACACGCTGGACGCCTTTGCCGAAGGTCTGGGCGGGATCGCGGTGAACGAGGCCGGCGGCAGCCTGCCTTCGGTTGCGCAGCGCAAGGGCGCTTTGCCCCTGCCCGCGCAAGGCGTGGTGCTGCGCAGGGCCGGCGAATCCGACGCGGCAGGGATCACCCGTCCGGGCATCGTGCTGGCCACGCGGCCGCAAACCCTGGTTGTGACCCCGACGGCGGCGACAATCCGCTACCGAGGCCCGCTGCTGGATTACGGGCAGGTGGTGATCCTTGAACCGCAGGCCGATCTGTTGTTCGTCTTGGCCGGGCTGGAGACGGTGTACGGAGAGACCGGACAGGTCGTCCCCGCCGGCACCCCGGTGGGCCTGATGGGCGGAGCGGCGGATGGCCTTTCGTCACAGGCGCGTGAGGGGGGTGGCCCTGAGCGGTCGGAAACGCTCTATATAGAGGTAAGAGAGGGCCGAGGCCCGGTGGACCCGCTGTCGTGGTTCGCCAGTAGCAAAGGATAAGGCATGAAAAAAGTGGTGATGGCCGTATCGGGCGGCGTGCTGGCCGGCGTGTTGGCCACGACTCAGATCGCGGGTCCGTTGCTGGCGCAAGAGGCGGACAGCCGGACCAGCGTGTATGAACAGCTGGACCTGTTCGGTGACATCTTCGAGCGCATCCGCGCACAATATGTCGAAGAGGTGGACGAGGCCGACCTGATCGAAGCGGCGATCAACGGCATGCTGACCTCGCTCGACCCGCATTCCAGCTATCTGTCGCCCGAGGATGCCGCCGCCATGCGCGTGCAGACCCGCGGCGAGTTCGGCGGGCTGGGCATCGAGGTCACGCAGGAAGAGGGCTTTGTCAAAGTCGTCTCGCCCATCGACGGCACGCCCGCGATGGAAGCGGGGATCGAGGCGGGCGATTTCATCACCCATGTGGACGGAGAATCGGTTCTGGGCCTCGCGCTCGACGAAGCGGTCGAGCTGATGCGCGGGCCGGTGGGGTCCGAGATCATCATCACCGTGGTGCGCGAAGGCGAGGCTGAACCGTTCGACGTGTCGATCATCCGCGACACGATCCAGCTGACCGCCGTGCGCTCGCGCACCGAAGGCGCGTCGGTCGTGCTGCGCGTGACCACGTTCAACGACCAGACCATGCCCAACCTAGAGGCGAAGCTGGCCAAAGAGGTCGAGGCGCTGGGCGGGATCGAGAACGTCAACGGCTTTATCCTCGACATGCGCAACAACCCAGGCGGCCTTTTGAGCCAGGCGATCCGGGTGTCGGATGCTTTCCTTGAAAAGGGCGAGATCGTCTCGACCCGCGGGCGCGAGCCTGAGGATGGCGACCGGTTCAACGCAACGCCGGGCGATCTGGCGGATGGCAAGCCGATTGTGGTGCTGATCAACGGCGGGTCGGCCTCGGCCTCCGAGATTGTGGCGGGCGCGTTGCAGGATCACCGGCGGGCGATCGTGGTGGGCACGAAATCGTTCGGCAAGGGCTCGGTCCAGACGGTCATGCCCCTGCGCGGCGATGGCGCGATGCGGCTGACCACGGCGCGGTATTACACGCCGTCGGGCCGGTCGATCCAGGCTCTGGGCATTTCGCCCGACATCGTGGTGGTGCAGCCGCGCCGCGACCCCAAGGCCGAGGAAGAGGACGAGAGCAACCGCCCCTCGCGCTCGGAAGCGGACCTGCGCGGATCGCTGGGCAACGATTCGCTGACCGAAGACCAGATCCAGCAGATCAAGGAAGAGCAAGAAAAGGCCGAGGCGGTCGCCAAGCTGCGCGAAGAGGATTACCAGCTGGCCTATGCCATCGACATCCTCAAGGGCCTGAACGCCCTCGGCCCGACCGAGT
>JAHDCH010000074.1:5983-10923 GCA_020629995.1 Pseudaestuariivita sp.
GGCGAGTTTTCGGCGCGGTTCATGATCATCTCGATGATCCTGACGCCGATGCGCATGTTGTTCCCGGGGTCTGGCTTTTGGCGCTGGATGATGAAGCGGAGGCGTTACTTTGGCGTAGCGGCCTTTGCCTATGCCGCGCTGCACACGGTGCTCTACATCATCGACATGGGCACGCTGAAGGCGGTGCTGGGCGAGGCGCTGGAGTTTGGCATCTGGACGGGCTGGCTGGCGATGTTTGTCTTTGTGCCGCTGGCAATCACGTCAAACGACTGGTCGGTGCGCAAGATGGGGCCGTCGTGGAAACGGCTGCAGCGCTGGGTCTATCTGGCGGCGGTGGGCACGCTGCTGCACTGGATGTTCGCGCACAATGAGTTTGGCCCCGCTTTGGTGCATTTCGTCCCGCTGGCCGGGCTGGAGTTGTACCGGATCCTCAGGAACAACACCCGCAGCAAGGCACGCTCGGCGTAAAGCAGGATGGCGACGGGTGCGAGGCCCGTCGCGAGGCCGGAGGTATCTGGCCGTGCAGCACGGCAACACCCGTTGCCTCTGGGAAAACGGCCCAAACGGCGAGCCGAGCCAGGACACGGCCGTAGGATGGGTGCTCGTCACCCATCTATGCCCGCAGAAACTTCCCCGTTGCACCCCCGGCACGGCGCCCCTACCTCTGGCCCTCAAACAGGAGACCGCCCCATGCTGACCCGCGAAGAGATCGAAAAGCTGCCCTATCGCCCGAACGTCGGCATCATGCTGAGAAACGCGGACGGCCTCATCTTTACCGCCCAGCGCAAGGACCGGCCCGCAGGCACAGAGGCCTGGCAGATGCCGCAAGGCGGGATCGACGAAGGCGAGGATGTGCAGACCGCAGCCCTGAGAGAGCTGGAGGAGGAAACAGGCGTCACCCCGGACCTGGTGACCATCGAGGCCGAAAGCGCAAACTGGATCGACTATGACCTGCCGCCCGAGCTGCAGGGCAAGCTGTGGAAGGGCAAATGGCGCGGGCAGACCCAGAAATGGGTGCTGATGCGGTTTCACGGCACAGACGACCAGATCAACATCTTCACCGATGAGCCGGAATTCACCGAATGGCGGTGGTCGCGCGTCGAAGACCTTGTGCCCGGCATCGTTCCGTTCAAACGTGACGTGTACCGCGCGGTGATCGCGGCGTTTGAAGGAGTGTTGTGAATGCGGATGGTACCCGTTCTGGCCGTGATGGCCGCGTTGATTGGCGGCCCGGCCGCCGCCCTGTCCTGCCTGCCGCCCGACGTGGCGCGCAGCTATCAGCAGGCGGCCCAGTCAGACGACAGCTATGTCGTCGTCACCGGCAAGCTGACCTTTGACGAACGGCGCCTGCCGAAGCCGCCGCGCAACGATCCCAACGCCACCAAGCCCGACACGCTGATCCCCGCGCGGATGGTGGGGCATTCGCTGTCGCGCAAAGGATTTGTCACCCCGTTCCAGACGCCGATCACGCTGAACGCGCGCTGCCTTGGGCCGTGGTGCTCGGGCGCGGCCTCGGGCGTCGAGTACCTTGCATTTCTGAAAAAAGAGGGCGGCGCCTACACGCTCGAGCTGTCGCCCTGCGGTGGCAATGCCTTTGAAGACCCGACGGACAAGCAAAAGGCGCTGGCCGTGGCCTGTCTGCGGGGCGGCAAATGCGCCCCGCAGGATGTTCGGATCCGGCGTTAGTCTTCTTCGGGCAGGATCAGGTTGAGCAGGATCGCCATGGCGGCGGTCGGCGCGACGGCCGAGGTCGCCAGCGTCTTCCAGATGCCGGGCATGTATTGCACAGCCGTGGGCACGAGGTTGAGGCCAAGGCCAAAGGCCAGCGATACCGCGATGATGATCATGTTGCGGCGCGACATCTTCACTTCCTGAAGCATGTTGATGCCCGCGCCCGCGACCATGCCGAACATGACGATCACACCGCCGCCCAGCACCGGCAGGGGCATCGAGGCGATGACAGCGCCGATCTTGGGCACAAGGCCACAAGCGATCAGCACCAGCGCACCGATGGTCACCACGTGGCGCGACATGATCCCGGTCATGCCCACGATGCCGACGTTCTGGCTGAACGAGGTGTTGGGCAGACCGCCGAACAGAGCCGCGATGGCCGAACCGGCCCCGTCCGCATAGGTCGCCCCAGCGATTTCGCGGTCGGTCGCCTGACGGCCCGCGCCGGCCTTGGCGGTGGCCGATGCGTCGCCCACTGTTTCGATTGCGGAAACAATCGACACAAGTGTGACGCCGATTACGGCGCCAAGGCTGAACTCAAACCCATAGGGCAGAGGCGTCAGGGCAGTGAACCAGGCTGCATTGCCGACTGTCTTTTGCAGGCCTTCGAAAGTGACCATGCCAAAGGCGAAGGCGATCAGATAGCCGACGATCAGGCCGATCAGGATGGCGGCGTTCGACAGGATGCCCTTGGTGAAGAACTTGAGCGCCAGAGCGACGATCACCACCGACAGGGCCACCGTCCAGTGCATCAGAGAGCCAAAGCTTTCGGCCTCCATCTGGAACTTGGCCGCGCCGCCGGCGGCATATTTGATCGCCACGGGGATCAGATACAGACCGATGGCAAGGATCACGAGACCGGTCACCAGCGGCGGGAACAGAAAGCGCAGCTTGGTGATGAACCCGCCGAGGCAGAAGTGGATCACGCCTGCGATCAGGCAGGCGGTCAGCGCCACGCCCAGGCCTTGGGTCGCGGCCACACCAGCCAGAACGCCGACAAAGGCAAAGGACGTTCCCTGCATGATCGGCAGGCGCGAGCCGATGGGGCCAATCCCCACGGTCTGAAACAGGGTCGCGATCCCGGCGAACAGCATCGCCATCTGGATCAGGTACACCTGCTCGGGCCCGCCAAAGGCCAGCCCGGCGGCACCGGCCACGATGATCGACGGCGTCACGTTCGAGGCGAACATCGCCAGCACGTGCTGAAGCCCCAGCGGCACAGCCTGCGCCATTGGCGGCGTTACATTTGGATCGGCGTACTTGCCGATGGTTGCATCACTCATTGTCTTGTCCCTTCGTTGTAGCGCCTGCGGCACATCTGCGCGTGCCTTGCGCAATAGCCCCCACATCTTGTGGGCTGGGCGGGACCGTGCATGCGTATGCGCGACCGAGTCAACAATTTTGGCGCGCGAAAAGCCGGCAGCGGCGCGAATGGCGCGCATTTGGTGGCAATGGCGCAAGAGTGGACAAGCGGGGAATGCGCGCCTATGTGCCCTGCTACCATGGCCAAACCAAAGACAGATCCCAACTACAAGGTCGTCGCCGAGAACCGGCGCGCGCGGTACGATTACGCGATCGAGGACGATCTGGAATGCGGGATCGTGCTGGAGGGGTCCGAGGTCAAATCCCTGCGCGAGGGCGGCGCCAACATCGCCGAAAGCTATGCGACGGTTGAGGATGGCGAGCTGTGGCTCGTGAATTCAACGATCCTGCAATACGCGCAGGCCAAGACCTTTACCCACGAGGAAAAGCGCCGCCGCAAGCTGCTGGCGTCGCGCAAGGAGCTGTCCCGCCTGTGGAACGACACCCAGCGCAAGGGCATGACGCTGGTGCCGCTGGTGCTGTACTTTAACCACCGCGGCATGGCGAAGATGAAGATCGGCATCGCCAAGGGCAAGAAGACCGTCGACAAACGCGCGACCGAGGCCAAGCGCGACTGGAACCGCCAGAAACAGCGCCTGCTGCGCCACGGAGAGTAGCGGCGGCTGTCGGGGCCGGTTTTTGCCGCGATGTCAGAGCCGCACGTGCGCGCCAATGGCTGTCACGAACACAGGGCCCTGGCCTCATCCCAGCACCGCGCGCAAAAGACCTTGAAGCCCGCATCGTCGAACCATTGATCGCCCTGTTCGCCACGTAGCGCGATGAGTTTGGTTTCGCAGGCCTGGCACCAGGCATCGGGACGCGCAGTGTCGGTTTCATCCGAATAAAAGAACCCGACTTTTGGCCCCTCACGCAGGGTGGCGTTGGCGATGTGCCTGCACACCAACCCGATTCCCTGCAGGCCGTGATACGGGCACTCTGTCTTGCGCATTGTCTGGCTCACTGGTGACTTGACCTGTTGGATATCACAGCGCTCGGCCGCTGTCTGCGGTCGGCTCGTGGATGGTGAGCACCGGGCTGCGGCGAAGGTTGGATTGGGGCCCAAGGCCACCGATTCTGCACGTTGTACGAATGTCGGCTGCGAGCCTGATGTTACTTCCGAGGTTGACCTGCCAAGGACTGGATGGCTTTGGTCAGAGTTTGACAAAGAGTGCCCTTGGTAGCTTTCCGCGGAAATTATTGGTCGTGACAATGCCACTGATGCCTGCAAGCATGACGATATGATATCGCGGATAGATCACAAGGACGATCCGGGCGAATACCGCGACGCGGTGTTCGAGGAGGTTTGTAAGCGTGTTGGATTCGAAGGCACCCGGCCCAAAGGTGCCGCTGACTTTCTCGGCAACTGGGTATATCGGTTTCAGTCGGCGGACGCGAAACCATTTGCATATCAAAGCTTTCATGCGGATGGACGAGCGCCATTGAAAATGTTCGATGGCAGTTCGGAGCGCCCGCTTGATAAGTGGAGGCTGAACGACGACGGCAGCTTCAGCGAGTGGTACTATGTCGAAGCAATGCCTGACTATGGAATCGAAGAACCGGGCTATTCGGAGGAGCGCTATCACGTCCTTTTCCGGGATGCAGACACCTTCATTCAGTTCAATGGTGACGGTAGTTTGATCAAGCTTTACGTACGCATCACGGACTGACGTATTTCACGGTTTCGACCGAGCCGCGAATTTTTCGGATGGCGGCTTTGTCCCGCAAACCAGACATCACCGTTCGCCCGCGACCCGGTTTCTGGCACACAGGCCAGCACGGGGAACCGTCCCTGCGATTTCCCGCTGCGAGA
The DNA here is from genome assembly GCA_020629995.1 of Pseudaestuariivita sp. Taxonomy (GTDB): domain Bacteria; phylum Pseudomonadota; class Alphaproteobacteria; order Rhodobacterales; family Rhodobacteraceae; genus Pseudaestuariivita. The sequence goes on from JAHDCH010000074.1 coordinate 10,887, forward strand.
TTTGCAACTCTTGCGGTAACGTCCGGTCGCAAGCGTC
>JAHDCH010000075.1 GCA_020629995.1 Pseudaestuariivita sp.
TTGACGCTTTCCTTGCCGGTCGAGGTCTTGATGAAATCGGCCCCCGCCATCATGCAGACCAAAGACGCGCGCGCCACGTTGCGCAGGGTTCCCAGTTCACCCGTTGCCAGAATGGCTTTGACATGCGCGGGCCCGCAGGCGGCGCGAAAGGCGCACATCTCGTCATACAGGGCCTGCCAGTTACCGGTCAGGACATGCCGGCGCGAAATCACGATGTCGATCTCGGCGGCGCCGGCCTTCACGCTTTCCTCGATCTCGGCAACCCGCAGATGAAAGGGCGACAGCCCGGCGGGAAAGCCTGTCGACACCGCGGCGACCGGGATGCCGGTGCCGTCGAGCGCGCGCAGCGCGGCAGGGATCATGTCGTGATAGACACAGACCGCGCCCGTGGTCAGATCCGGCAAGCCAAGCGCATCGAGCAGGTCAGCGCGCACAGGTTGGCGCGCCTTGGCACACAGGCGCGCGACGCGGCCTTCGGTGTCATCGCCCGCCAGCGTTGTCAGGTCGATGCAGGATATCGCCCGCGCCAGCCACGCGGCCTGATGTGTCTTTTTGACGGACCGCCGCCCCGGCAGGGTCGCGGCGCGCCGCTCGATCGCTGATCGGTTGGCGGTCGCCGACAAGGCCCAGTCCAGATCAAGGGCGATCCCGTCGTTTCGCGCCTCGACCGTCTGCGGCAGGGAGTGAAGGCTGTCTGTCGCGCTGGGCATCGCGGGCCTCGTCATTTTTGACCGTTTGATAAAATTCGTGCCGTTCTCTGTGGCACGGCGCGCCGGGCGAGGCAAGCGTGCCGGCACAGTATGGGCCATATGGCCTGCCGCGCAAAGCATGCCGTTTGGGCAGGGATTTGCCTGCACTTGAAAATCGTTCGCAGAAACCTTGACCTCTTGCGAATGACTCTCATATTCATTTTGTAGCTTTACGAGGCAGCAATGACCCTGACCCGACGTTCCCTGCTTGCGATGATGCCCGCCACGGCGTTTGTGCCGGGTGCAGTGCTGGCTGGTGATGCGCCGCTGTCGGTGGTGGCGACAACCGGGATGCTGGCCGACACGGCCCGCCGGATTGGCGGTGCCGAGGTCGAGGTGCGCGCCCTGATGGGTCCGGGTGTTGACCCCCATGCCTATCGCCAGACGCGCAGCGACATCGTCGCCATGACCCGCGCTGATCTTGTCGTGTGGAACGGCCTCTACCTCGAAGCGCAGATGGAAGACTTCATGGCGACACTGGCGCGCCGCACCCGCGTCACCGCGCTGGCCGAGGCTGTGCCGCAAGACCTGCTGCGCGGCCACGACGATTACCAGAACCGGTTTGATCCGCATGTCTGGATGGTGCCGGACCTCTGGGCGCATGTGGCCCGCGCGATGACGGGTGAATTGATTGCGCTGCGCCCTGGGTCCGAGGCGGCCTTTCGCGCCAATCTCGAGGCATTTCTGGGCGACCTGACCCGCGTTGGCGTTTATGCGTCGGACGTGCTGGGGCGCGTGCCGCAGGCATCGCGCGTGCTGTTGTCGGCGCACGACGCCTTTGGCTATTTCGGCGATGCCTACGGCTTTGAGGTCCAGGGCATCCAGGGCATGTCCACCGAATCCGAAACCGGCCTGTTCCGCATCCGCCAGTTGGTGGATCTGATCGTGTCGCGCGGGGTGCGCGCCGTGTTCGTCGAAAGCTCGGTCTCGGACCGCAACGTGCGCGCCCTGATCGAAGGCGCCCGTGCCGAGGGCGCGACCGTGCGCATCGGGGGCGAGCTGTTTTCCGATGCCATGGGCGAGGCGGGAACCTACGAAGGCACGCTGATCGGGATGCTGGACCACAACGCAACCGTTATCGCGGCTGCGTTCGGCGTGCCGGTGCCCGAGCGCGGGATGGACGGAAAGCTGGCCGTCACAACCGCAAAAACCGAGGTTGCGAACTGATGGCGCCCGTCACACTTGCCAGCGACAAGGGCCGCGTGATCGGCACCCCGGATACAGCAGGTCAGGCGCTGAGTGTGCGCGGCATGACCGTCAGCTATGGCGCGGCGCCCGTTGTCTTTTCGGTCGACATGGATGTGCCGCAAGGCGCGATGATGGCGATCGTCGGCCCCAACGGAGCAGGCAAGTCGACCTTGCTCAAGGCCGTTCTGGGCATCGTCAAGCCGCTGTCAGGGCAGGTGCGTGTGTTTGATCGTGCGCTGAAAGAGGCGCTGCCGCGTGTCGCCTATGTGCCGCAGCGGGCCAGCGTCGATTGGGATTTCCCGACGCGGGTGATCGATGTGGTCATGATGGGCATGACGCGCGAGCTGGGGCTGCTGCGCCGGGTGCGCCCACACCACCGCGCGCGGGCAATGGATTGCCTTGCCCGGGTTGGCATGACCGACTTTGCCGCGCGGCAGATCGGGCAGCTTTCGGGCGGGCAGCAGCAACGCGTGTTTCTGGCGCGGGCGCTGGCCCAGCAGGCCGACCTGTACCTTCTGGACGAACCTTTTGCCGGTGTCGACGCTGCGACAGAGGCGGCGATCATCGCCGTGCTGAAGGAGCTGCGCGCCGAAGGCAAGACAGTGGTCGCCGTGCACCACGACTTGTCGACAGTGCCCGACTATTTCACCCATGCTTTCCTGATCAACCGGTCGCGCATCGCGCAGGGCCCGGTGGCCGAAGCATTCACACCCGAGACGCTGGATCGCGCCTATGGCGGTCGGCTGGCAACTGCGCCCGTGGCGCAGATGGCTGACACGGGCGCCTGATCCCATGTTGCGCGAGGCGCTGACCTTTGGTCTGGGCTACAACGCGACGCTGGTCACGCTGGGCGCCACGGCGCTGGGCATGGCGGCGGGCGGAGCGGGCACCTACCTTTTCCTGCGCAAACGCGCGCTGGTGTCGGATGCGGTCAGCCATGCGACGCTGCCGGGGATCTGTCTGGCCTTTATGCTGATGGTCGCGCTGGGTGGTGACGGTCGCTTTCTGCCGGGGCTGTTGCTTGGGTCAGCGGTGACGGCGGGGCTGGGGCTTTTGTGCGTGGCGGCGCTGGTGCGGCGCACACGCCTGACCGAAGACGCGGCGATTGGCGCGGTGCTGTCGGTGTTCTTTGGCTTTGGAGTGGTGCTGCTCACCATTATCCAGACATTGCCCGCGGGCCGGCAAGCGGGACTCGAAGGGTTCCTGCTTGGGTCGACCGCGGGGATGTTGCTGCCTGACGCGGTGCTGATTGCCGTGGGCGGCGCGCTGACGCTGGCTCTGGTGGCGGTGCTGCACCGGCCATTCACGCTGGTCGCGTTTGATCCCGGCTATGCCGAAGCGACAGGCTGGCGGACCGGAGGGATTGACCTGGTGCTGATGGCGTTGGTGATGGCGGTGACGGTTGTGGGGCTCAAGGTCGTGGGGCTGATCATGGTGGTCGCGCTGCTTATCATCCCGCCGGTCGCCGCGCGGTTCTGGACCGACCGGGCCGCGCATCTGGCGCTGATCGCGGGCGCGATTGGTGGGGTGTCGGGTTATGTGGGTGCGGCGGTGTCGGCCACAGCGCCGGGTCTGCCGACCGGGCCGATCATTGTGCTGGTTGCTTTCGGGATGTTTGCGCTGTCGTTCCTTGCCGCGCCCGGGCGCGGGGTTGTGGCGGTGGCGCTGCGGCACCGGCGTTTGCAAGGCGCGATCCACATGCGGCAAGGCCTGCTTGCCCTCGCCACGGGCCAGCCGATCTACGAGGCCCTGACCCTGCGTCTGCTGACACGCGCGGGACTGGCCCGCGCCGATGGCGTGGCGACGGATGCGGGCCGGGCACGTGCGGCCAAGGCGCTGAGGGACGAACGACGCTGGGACGTGGCGCGCAGCAGCCCGTCTCTGGCCGGGATCGCAGCGACCCACGACGGATTGTCCGAGATTGAAACCGTGCTGACCCCTGACCAGATCGCCGAGATCGACGCTCGCATTGATGCGCCGCGCGAGGTGACGTGATGAGCGCGGATTTCGTAGCGCTGTCACTGCCGCCGCTGGTGATCGGAGTGCTGGCCGCTATCGCCTGCGCACTGCCCGGCAATTTCCTGGTGCTGCGGCGGCAGGCTCTGATTGGCGATGCGATCAGCCATGTGGTGTTGCCGGGTATCGTTGTGGGCTTTCTGCTGGCCGGCACGGTCAGCACATGGCCGATGCTGTTGGGCGCAGCGGCGGCCTCGTTGGTGGCCGTGGCGATGATCGAAGGCATTCGCAGGCTGGGCAAGGTCGAACCCGGAGCGGCAATGGGTGTGACCTTTACCACGCTGTTCGCCGCCGGTGTGCTGCTTCTGGAGCAAAGTGACACATCGTCGGTGCATCTGGACGTCGAGCATGCGCTTTATGGCAATCTGGAAAGCCTGATCTGGATTGATGCGGTGGGCTGGCAGTCGTTGGTCGACCCTGTGGCCCTGGCGGGGTTGCCGCCCGAGTTGGGGCGGATCGCGATGGCGACGCTGGGGATCGTGATCTTCATGGCCGTGCTGTGGCGGCCTTTGGCCGTATCGACCTTTGATGAAGGCTTCGCGCGGTCGGTCGGCCTGCCTACGGGGGTGATCGGTGTGGCCTTGGTGGTCGTGTCGGCTCTGGCGGCGGTGGCTGCGTTTGATGCCGTCGGCTCGATCATCGTGATCGCCATGTTCATCTGCCCGCCTGCTGCGGCCCGGCTGGTGACCCACCGGCTGGGCGCACAGGTTGGGTGGAGCCTGGTTTTTGCGGTGATTGCGGCTGTGGCGGGCTACGTGCTGGCGGGCCATGGACCCTTGTGGTTGGGCTTTGCCAATTCTGTCAGCGCGGCGGGCATGATCGCGACGGTGTCGGGGGTTATCCTGGCGCTGGCTGCGGTGTTCGGCCCCGCGCGCCACAGGGCAGGACAGGCAACGTAGGCGGGACGGGCGATTTGGGCGGGGCAAAAAGTTCGTACGAACTTTTTGCCCCGGCGCGCATCAGATCAGGCCGTTGTCTTCGAACAGGGCCTTGAGATCGGCTTCGGGGCGGGGGCCGATATGCGCGATGACCGAGCCGGCCGCCAGGTTGCCCATCTTGCCGCAGGTCGCCAGATCGGCGCCGTGGGTCATCCCGTAGAGGAACGCACCCGCAAAGGCATCGCCCGCGCCGGTGGCATCCACGATGGCAACCGGATCGGCAGGGACATGGATCGTCTCGCCGCCCGAAACAACATAGGCGCCGTTCTCGCTGTCGGTGCAGGCAAGGATCGAAACTTCGCTGCCGCAAAGTTTCAGCGCCGCATCGAAATCGTCGGTCTGGTACATCGACAGCAGCTCGGCCCGGTTGCAGAACAGCAGGTCCACGCCGTCCTGGATCATCTTGCGAAAGGCGTCGCGGTGACGTTCGACGCAGAACGGGTCCGACAGGGTCAGCGAGACCTGGCCGTTGGTGGAGTGGCAAGCCTCGATCGCCTTGGCGAAGGCGGCGTGGCTGTCGGGGCCGTCAAACCGGTAGCCCTCCAGATAGATCCATTCGGCATCGGCGATCTGGGCCGGGTCGACGTCACCGGGTGTGAGGAACTCGGTCACGCCGAGGTAGGTGTTCATCGACCGCTCTCCATCGGGGGTGACCAGAACGATGCAGCGGCCGGTTTCGCCCCAGGCTTCGGCGCCGGCCAGAGGCGTTTCGTATTCGCCGCCAATGGCGCGCATGTCATGGGCAAAGATATGGCCCAGCTGGTCATCCTTGACCTTGCCGACATAGGCCGTCTTGCCGCCCAGCGCCGCGATCACGGCGATGGTGTTGGCCGCCGAGCCGCCCGAGACTTCGCGCGCGGGGCCGATCTTGCCATAGAGTTCAACAGCGCGGTCCATGTCGATCAGCTGCATGATCCCTTTTTCGACACCGGCCTCGGCCAGAAAGGCATCGTCACAGCGGGCCAGGATGTCGACCATCGCGTTACCGATGCCGACGACGTTCAAACGTTTGGTCATTGGGTCTTGTCCTCAAATTGGCACAGATCTTTGATCAGGCAGGCCTGACATTTGGGTTTGCGCGCCACGCAGGTGTAGCGGCCATGCAGGATCATCCAGTGATGGGCGTGCTGCTGAAATTCGGTTGGAATGTGGTCTTCGATGGCGCGTTCGACGGCGTCAACGTCCTTGCCGGGCGCGATGCCCGAGCGGTTGCCGAGGCGAAAGATATGCGTGTCGACCGCCTGGGCGGGATGCTTCCACCACATGTTCAGGACCACGTTGGCGGTTTTGCGGCCCACACCGGGCAGGCCGTAGAGCGCGGCACGGGAATTCGGGACTTCGCCGCCATACTCGTCGACCAGGATGCGCGAGAGCTTGATGACGTTCTTGGCCTTGTTGCGGTAGAGGCCGATGGTTTTGATGTGCTCGATCACGCCCTCTTCGCCCAAGGCGAGCATCTTTTCGGGCGTGTCCGCGATCTGGAACAGCTTTTCGGTGGCCTTGTTCACGCCTGCGTCGGTGGCCTGAGCCGAAAGGGCCACGGCCACAACGAGGGTGTAGGCGTTGACATGGTTCAGCTCGCCCTCGGGTTCGGCCTCGGCGGCCTGAAAGCGGGTAAAGATCTCGCGGATCGTATGGAAATCGAGCTGTTTTGCCATGGTGCGGGCGGTTTGCCCTGTTTTGCGCGGGGCGGCAAGGTGAAGGGCGCGCTCATCCGCCCTGACAGGCGGTCTCGCCCGCGTTTCGCGCAGGTTTCGGGTCGCGAGGGCGGGGGCGCCTGAGTAGGGTGCAGGCAAAAGGAGATGCGCCATGACAGATCAGGACCAAGGCTATCATCACGGCGTCATCGGCCGGGCGATTGAAGAGATTGATGCGGCCGAGGCGCCGTTGTCGCTGGATGATCTGGCGGCGCGGATGGGGATGTCGCCGGCGCATTTCCAGCGGGTGTTCAGCGCCTGGGCCGGGGTCAGCCCGAAACGGTTTCAGCAATACCTGATGCTGGGCCATGCCAAGGCCCTTCTGCGCGACCGGTTCACCACGCTTGAAACGGCCGGCAGCGTCGGTCTGTCGGGCAGCTCGCGCCTGCATGACATGTTCCTGCGCTGGGAGGCGATGTCGCCCGGGGACTACGCCAAGGGCGGCGCGGGGCTGACGATCTATTGGGGCTGGTTCGAGAGCCCCTTTGGCCCAGCGTTGGTCATGGGCACCGACAAAGGCATCTGCGGCATCGGCTTTGCCGAAACCGCGGGCACGGAGGCAGCGATGGAGGATCTGGTGAACCGCTGGCCCCAGGCGACATATGTCGAGGATGTGATGCGGCTGCGCCCTTGGGTGATGTCGGCCTTTGGCGTCGACAACCCCGAAGAGCCGGTGCCGATGTTCCTGATCGGCGCGCCCTTTCAGATCAAGGTGTGGGAGGCGCTGTTGCGCGTGCCGACCGGGCAGGTCACCACCTATTCCGAGATCGCCCAATCCATCGGCACCCCCCGGGCGGTGCGCGCCGTGGGCACGGCGGTGGGCCGCAATCCGATCAGCTGGCTGATCCCGTGCCACCGCGCATTGCGCAAATCCGGCGGCCTTGGCGGATACCATTGGGGGCTGCCGCGCAAGCGCATGATGCTGGCGCGCGAAGCGATGCATTTTGACACAAAGGATCGGCGGGGAGCCGCCTGAGACAGCGGATCCTTGCTCAAAATCATTGAAAACGCATCCGTGAACGGCCAAATCTGAAAGCACACAATAACAAGCCGGCCACCAATGGACCGGATTAAGAGGCAAACATGCTCCGAGCTCCCCGTAACCTAGTCATGGGCTGTGCCGCGCTTGCGCTGGTGGCGGCCTGTACCGATCCTGCCACTGTTGATGGCACCGATCCCAACCGCAAGGCCAAGCAGGGCGCGCTGATCGGCGGCGCCGTGGGCGCTGTGGCGGGCCTGATCACCGGCGACGATGGCAAGGAACGCCGCCAGAACGCGATCAAGGGTGCCGTCATCGGTGCTGCGGGCGGTGCGATCATCGGCAACCAGCTGGACAAGCAGGAAGCTGACCTGCGCCGCGACCTGGAAGGCAGCGACGTGCGCATCACCAATACCGGTGACCGCCTGATCGTCACCATGCCCAACGACATCCTGTTCGCGACCGACAGCGCCACCGTCCGGTCCGACCTGCAGCGCGACCTGCGCACCGTGGCGGGCAACCTTCAGGCCTATCCGAACTCGACCATCCAGGTGGTGGGCCACACCGACGACACCGGCAGCGCCGACTACAACTATGGCCTTTCGCAGCGCCGGGCCAATGCCGTGGCCGATGTACTGATCGGCGCGGGTGTGCCCGGCAGCCGCATCCAGACCTTTGGCCGGGGCGAAGACCAGCCCATCGCCTCGAACGGTTCGGCCGAGGGGCGGTCGCAAAACCGCCGGGTCGAGATCGTGATCCTGCCGAACGCCTGATCCGCGTTCACAGTCACTGTGCGCAAAGGCCAGTCCGTTTGGGCTGGCCTTTTTGCAGCGCGCCGCCATGTTAGGCGCAACAGCGACCAAACGGAGATCACACCCATGACCGCACCCAAGCTTGTCGGCCTGTCAGGCTCGCTCCGCGCAGGATCCTTCAACACGCAACTGATGCATGCCGCGGCTGCCCTCTGGCCCGAGGCCGCGTTCACGCCCGCCAACCTGCGGTTGCCGCTGTACGACGGTGACCTCGAAGAGGCGTCAGGCATCCCGGGGGATGTGCAAACGCTGGCTGACCAGATCAGCGGCGCGGATGCGGTGATCGTGGTCACACCGGAATACAACAAGGGCATCTCGGGCGTTCTGAAGAACGCGCTGGACTGGGTCAGCCGCACGGACGGTGCGCCCTGGGCGGACAAACCGGTGGCAATCATGTCGGCTACGGCTGGCCGAGCCGGGGGCGAGCGGGCACAGACCATGCTGGTCAGCTGCCTCATGCCGTTTCGCCCGCGCCTGATCGCAGGCCCCGAAGTTCTGGTCGGTGGCGCGGCCAACCAGTTTGACGAGGCCGGCACCTTGATCAACGAGATCAACGCCAAGGCGTTGGGTCAGCTGATGCAGCGCCTTCGCGGCGCGGCAGGGCACTAGGGGTCAGGTCAAAGGCTGCGACACCTCGATCAGGTTTCCGTCGGGGTCACGCAGGTACAGCGACAGGATCGGGCCGGTTGCCCCGGTCCGCTGCACGGGGCCTTCTTCGACCGGCACGCCCCGCGTCGCCAGATGCGCCTGCCACTCGGGCAGCGGTGCATCCGTCAGAAAACACAAATCAGCCGATCCCGGCTGGGGCGTTGCCGCCTTGGGTTCGAACTCTGCTCCTGCCACGTGCAGGTTGATCTTCTGCCGGCCGAACTTGAGAGCGCAGCGGCGCGAGCCGTCCGCCGGGGTGAACCATTCGGCGGCGCAGCCCAGAACCTGTTCGTAGAAGGCGACCGTGGCGGTCAGGTCGCGCACCGTCAGCACCAGGTGGTCCAGCGATGTGAGGGTTGGCTTGCCCATGGCGCGCGCTCCTTGCTAGGTCTTGCGCCATGCAAGATGCCGCCGCGCCCCGCACCCGTCAAACCGATCTCATGGACCCTGCGCGTGCCCGTGCCTTGCAGGCGACGCTGGGGGATCAGGCGACGTTGCAGGCGGGCGATCCGCTGCCGCCGTTCTTTCATCAGGTCTATTTCTGGGATCCGCAGCCGCCAAAGGCTCTGGGCGAGGACGGCCACCCGGCAACGGGCAGTGCGCTGATCCCTGATTTTGGCCTTCCCCAAAGGATGTGGGCGGGAGGAGAGCTGCGCTTTCACGCGCCGCTGCGCGCAGGGATCGAGGCTGAAAAGGAAAGCGTATGTGCGGATGTCACGCGCAAGACGGGCGCGAGTGGTGATCTGGCCTTTGTCACTCTTGAACATCGCATCTCGCAGGGGGGCGTGTTGCGCGTGACAGAGCGTCAGACGCTGGTCTCTCGCGAGGAAACCGCGATGACCGCACGCGCGCCGCGCCGGGCCGCGGATGTGCCCGAAGACAGCCGCACCGAGCATCCGGACACAACGCTGCTGTTCCGGTACTCGGCCCTGACCTTCAACGGGCATCGCATTCACTATGACGAGAATTTTGCGCGCGGTCCCGGCGGATATGCCGGGCTGGTGGTGCATGGGCCGCTGCTGGCGCAGTGGATGATCCGCATGGCCGAAGCGCGGCAAGGCCAATTGGCAACGTTCAGTTTTCGCGCCGTGGCGCCCCTGATGCACACCGAAACCGCGCGCATCTGTGCGCGCGGTACGGATTACTGGGTCGCGGGTATGGATGGCCGGCTGTGTATGACCGGCCAGGCGGGGTAGCGGGCGTCAGTGGCCTGTGGCCCGCATGACCACGCCGAAGGTGCGGATCAGCACGACCATATCGGTGCGCAGCGACAGCTGGCGGTGATAGGCGGTGTCATAGATCGACCGTTCGGCAAAGCTGGTCTCGTTCCGGTCCGAAATCTGCCACAGGCCGGTGATGCCCGGGCGCATCTTGTAATAGGCGTCGCCGGGATACAGGCCGCGCTGTTCCACCATCATGGGACGCGGGCCAACAAGGGACATGTCGCCGATCAGCACGTTCCACAATTGCGGCAGCTCATCGAGCGAGGATTTGCGTATGATCCGCCCGATCGGCGTGATCCGCGGATCGAATTTCAGTTTCTGGGTCACGTCCCATTCGCGGCGGGCGTCGGGGTTCTGCACCAGGTAATCTTCGAGAAGCGCGTCAGCGTTGCGCACCATGCTGCGCAATTTCCACATGGAAAAGACGCGACCATCCTTGCCCAGGCGCTTTTGCCGGTAGAACGGGTTCACCCCGTCCATCGCAATGGCAGCCGCAAGGATCGTGAGGACAAACAGCACAGGCAACGCCGCGCACAGCACGACCGTAATATCAAGCGCGCGCTTGAAAGTCCGGCCATACACGCCGGATGTAACCCGGGCCACCGGCTGGGCGGCCATCTCGGCCACGTCGTGGCCGGTAATCGGTTGTCGTATTTGCAAGGTCAAAACT
>JAHDCH010000076.1 GCA_020629995.1 Pseudaestuariivita sp.
CCGCGTCGCAGACGCTGATCAGGCCCAGCCCGCCCGCGATGGCGTGGCCGTGCACCCGCGCGATCAGCGGCTTGGGCATCTCGTTCAGCGCTTTCAGCATCCGCCCCAGCTTGGCGCTTTCCCTGGCGCGGGCGGCGGCGTCCATGCCGAACTGCTGCCGCATCCAGCCAAGGTCCGCGCCCGCGGAAAACGACCGCCCCCGCCCCGCCAGAACCACGACGCGCACGGCTTCGTCCGCACCCAGCTCTTCGGCGGCGCGCACCAGCTCGGCCAGCATCGTGGCTGACATGGCGTTGTGCGTGTCCGGCCGGTTCAGCCACAGCGTCGCGACGCCCCTTGCGTCGCGCTCTATCTCCAGCGTGTCATAGCTCATCGTCCCGTACCCCCGGCACCTCGCGCCCGCTTCGGCGCCAATCCTCGAAAACCCAGACCATCCGGTCCACGAACCACACCTTGGGCAGCGCGGTCAGCACCATGCCGAACACCGCGCCCTCCCACCACAGCGCCCACAGGCCCCAGACCATCAGCGCCGCACCCGGCAGGCTGGCCAGCGTCAGCGCGTGGCCCGCGCGCACGTGATGCGCGGCGATGTCCTTCCTGTGCTCCAGAAAGATCCTCTCGCCCAGCACGCCCTTCGACATCCAGCCCGAGAACCTCTCGGGCTCGGCAAAGGCGCGCGGGTTCAGCCAGATCCAGCCCAGCGCCAGCGCCACCGGGATCGCCGCCCACCAGCCCAGCCAGACCCGGCTCCAGATCGCGAGGCACAAGGCCGGCAGCGCGGTCAGCATCCGGGTCCAGCCCGACCACGGGTTTGCGTGCCTGCGCCAGGCCGTGTCGTCCATCGCCATCAGCCGCTCGGCTGCCCTGAACACGTCCATGCCCCCGTCTCCGATTTGTGTAGGATGGGTGCTCGTCACCCATCTGCCTTTCGCTTTGCCATGGCATCCGCTCATCCCGGGGCGCGCAGGGCCTTTGCCATCTCAGCCGCCCGGGCCACCTGATCCGCGTCCAGCCTCGTGTCAACGCCAAGGCGCTCCAGCCGCGCCAGCACGGCCTCGGTGGCCACGTTGCCCTTGGCCCCCGGCGCATAGGGACAGCCGCCCAGCCCTCCGACCGCCGCATCGAACACGCGCAGCCCGCGCTCCAGCGACACCTCGATCGCCTCCAGCGCGCGCCCGGCCGTGTCGTGGTAATGGCCCGCCAACCTCTCGGCCGGCACGCGCTCCAGCACCGCGTCCAGCATGGCCGCGATCTCCTGGGGCTCGGCGTGGCCCAGCGTGTCGCCCAGCGACACTTCGTGACAGCCCATGTCCAAAAGCCGGCCCGCCACCTCGGCCACCGCCCCCGGCGCCACCTTGCCGTCATACGGGCAGTCGACCACGCAGGACACATACCCCCGCACCGGCACGCCCCGGGCCTGCGCGGTCTTGATCACCGGGACAAAGCGGGCAAAGCTTTCTTCTATGCTGGCGTTGATATTGGCCCGGCTGAACCCTTCGGAGGCCGCGCCAAAGACGGCGACCTCGTCCGCGCCCGCGGCCAGCGCGTCGGTCAGACCGCGCATGTTCGGCGTCAGCGCCACATAGCCTGTGCCCTTCCTCCGGGTGATCCCTCGCATCACCTCGCCCGAGGCCGCCATCTGCGGCACCCATTTGGGGTTCACGAAACTGGCGCATTCGATCCGGGCGAACCCCGCCCTGCTCAGGCAATCGACCAGCGCGATCTTGTCCTGTGCCGCGATCACACCCGGCTCGTTCTGCAAACCGTCCCTCGGCCCGACCTCGAAAATCTCGACCCTTTCGCCCATGCCTCAGCTCCACGCCTCGTAAAAACCCTGCTGGTACAGCCGGGCCTCGCCCTCTTGCGGCAGGCTTTTTTCAAAGGCTTCACGGCCTGCGATCCGGGCGTACCAGTCGGCCACCGCCGGGTGCCCGTCCAGGCTGGCAAAGTGCCGCGTCATGTAGACCGCCTGGCCCACGCTGATGTCCACCGCGCTGAACCCGCTGGTCAGCAGCGTGTCGCGGTCCTCGACCGGGGTCGACAGGCGCGCCTCCAGCGCGTCATAGCATTTCAGGATCCGCTTCGCCTCCAGCTTCATCACCACCGGGGACCGCATGTCGTCTTCGTACAGCATGATGTGCTGCTGGGTCAGCGCCGCCGCGTGCTGGCTCAGCGTCTCGGCAAAGTGCAGCCACACCAGCCACGCCATCCGGTCGGGGCTGCCCGGGCTGCGGCCCAGCTCATCCGGCGAAAACCTCTCGCACAGGTATTCGGTGATCGCCCCGGTCTCGAACATCCGCTCGCCCTCGATCTCGAGCGCGGGCACCCTGCCCGCCGGCGACAAGGCCAGAAAGCCGGGGTCCCGCAGGCTGCGGTCAAAGGGCACAACCACCAGCTCGAAGGGCACGCCAAGCTCGTGCAACAGCCACAGGCTGCGCATCGAACGGCTTTGCGGCACGTGGTACAACCGGATCGTCATCGTCTCTTGCCCCTTCCGACTTTCTCTCTTGCTCCGGTCGGGCGCACCCGACCGTCGCCCATGTCACGCGCTCTGGTACACCATGCGCACCAGCGGATCGCCCTGCGCCACCTGATCGCCCGCCCGCGCCAGCACCTCGGCCACCTCTCCGGCCTCTGCCGCGCGAAAGACGTGCTCCATCTTCATCGCCTCCAGCACCGCCAAGGGCGCGCCCGCTTCCACGTGGTCGCCCGGCTGGACATGCACCGCCTGCACCAGCCCGGGCATCGGCGCGGCCACCAGCCCGTCCGCCGCTCCGCCTTCGGCTGCCCGCTCCAGCGGATCGACCAGCAGGGCCCTGTGCCCGGCCCCTTCGAACACGGTGACCGCCTGCCCGGCCCTGGCAAAGGCCGGCACGGCCCGCCCGCCGCACTGCCACCCGTTTGCTCCGCGCTCATAGGTCATGCGTGCTCCGCGCAGCTCGGCTGTGATGCTGTCCGGCCCTTCGACCTCCAGCACAACCTGCTCTTCGCTGTCCCCGGCCAGCGCAAGTGTCACGCTTTTGCGCAGCGGCGCCCACAGGGCAAAGCCCGTTACCGGGCCCGCCCCCGCGTCCAGCCCCGCTGCCACCAGCGCTGCCCAGCCAAGACCCGCATCGCTCAGCGCGGCCTCGTCCGACAGCGCCCCGAGATCGCGGGCGATCAGCCCGGTGTCCACGTCGCCCTCTGCAAAGCCCTTGTGCCCCGCCAGCCGCGCCAGAAAGCCGATGTTGGTCACCGTGCCCGCCACCTGCGTCTGTTCCAGCCCCCGTTTCAGCCGGGCCAGCGCTATGTCCCGGGTGGGCCCGTGCACGACAACCTTGGCGATCATCGGATCGTACCACGGGCTGATCTCGTCACCTGTGCGCACCCCCGTCTCGGCGCGTACGCCTTCGGGAAAGGCCAGGTGTTCCAGCCGCCCCGTCGCCGGCAAAAAGCCCGCCGCGACATCCTCGGCATACAGACGCGCCTCAAATGCGTGCCCGGTGATGCTCAGCTCGTCCTGCGTCTTCGGCAGCGGCTCTCCGGCGGCCACGCGCAGCTGCCACTCCACCAGATCCACACCCGTGATCTCTTCGGTCACGGGATGCTCGACCTGCAGGCGGGTGTTCATCTCCATAAAGTAAAACCGGTCCGGCCTCAGCCCTTCGCTGGCATCCACGATGAACTCGACCGTGCCCGCGCCCCTGTAGCCGATCGCCTCGGCGGCGCGCACCGCCGCTCCGCCCATGGCCTCGCGCATGTCTTGGGTCATGCCCGGCGCGGGCGCTTCCTCGATCACCTTCTGGTGCCTGCGTTGCAGCGAACAATCGCGTTCAAACAGATGCACCGCGCTGGTGCCGTCGCCAAAGACCTGCACTTCGATGTGCCTTGGCTTGGCGACGAATTTCTCGACCAGCACATCCTCGTTGCCAAAGGCCGCCTTTGCTTCGGCCCTCGCCGCCCTCAGCGCGTCCCTGAACGCGTCCTCGGTCTCGACCAGCCGCATGCCTTTGCCGCCTCCGCCCGCCACCGCCTTGATCAGCACCGGATAGCCTATGTCCTTCGCGGCCGCGGCCAGAGTCTCGAGGCTCTGATCGTCTCCGTGATAGCCGGGCACGACCGGCACACCCGCCGCTTCCATCTCGGCCTTGGCCGCGCCTTTCAGGCCCATCTTTCGCATGGCCTGCCCCGAGGGGCCGACAAAGACCAGCCCCGCCGCCTCGCAGGCCTCGGCAAATTCGGGGTTCTCGCTCAGAAAGCCATATCCGGGATGTACCGCACCGGCGCCGGTGGCCCTTGCCGCTTCGATGATCGCTTCGCCCCTCAGATAGCTGTCCGCCGGCGCGGCTCCTCCCAGGCTGACCGCTTCGTCGGCCATGGCCACGTGCAATGCGTCCCTGTCGACGTCCGAATGCACCGCCACCGTGCCCAGCCCCATGGCCCTTGCCGTTCGGATCACCCTGCAGGCAATCTCTCCCCGGTTGGCTATCAGCACCTTGTCAAACATCGCTTTGTCCTTTTGCTGCTGCCGCGCCGCCTTGCTGCCGGTCCGGCCCGTCCTGTGGCGGCAGCTCGAATTCGAAAGTGTCCATGCTGATCACCGTGGCATTATGCACGTCGCCCGCCTGCCTCAGCCGCTCTGCCGATTCGCTGTCCGTGGCCGCTTTCCGGATCTTTCTGACGCTGCCCAGACCGGTCCTGACCAGCTGGTGCAGCGCGCATCCCAGGATCACGGCCAGCAGTGTGCAGCCTACGGGGATCCACCCCTCGGCCAGCCCAAGCGCGCCTGCAAGAATGAACCCCAGAATGCCCAGATCCATGGTGATCAGCACGAACCACACCGCGGTTATGCCGTACGGCAACCACAGCGACGAATAAAAGCCCGGGATATGCGTGACGCTCTCTCCGATCAGCTTCCAGACCTGCAGCTTCTGTCTCCGGATCTCTTGTTCGTTGGCCACGACAAAGGTGTTGTACTTTCTCGTGACCGCCCGGATCGCCAGATGCGCTGCGTGAATACTCGGTATCGCGACCATCCCGCACGCTGCGCCCAACACGCCCAGCGCTATGCCGACGCCGCACAGAACCGGCGCCAGCAAGGTTGCCTCTTCGGCAAAGCCCTTGGGCCAGGCAATCCAGGTTGCTCCATAGGCCGCAAACAGAAACCCCGACACAGTGATCGCCCATTTCAGGCGACGGTCCACCAGGTCGTCTTCGTGCATCACGTTCCTGCGGCCCTGCTCGTACCGCGTCTCTATCCTGCACTCCAGCGTCCCCATCTCAGCCATCCTCGCGCCTCCACACCGGCACGGATGCCCCGTCTTCCAGATGCTCGGCCACGTGCTCGGGCAACGGCCAGTCGCCAAAGGTGATCTCGTCCGGGTCTCCCGGGCCGCCCTTCCGGATCGCCTGCAATTGCAGCTCCGGGTGCAGCGCCACGCTTATCCGGGTCAGCGCCTGATCCACTCGGCCCTTCAAACCCTCAATCCGCGCCTCCAGCTTCTCGGTCTCGCTCGCCTTGCTCCACAATCTGGGCATCCGGATCTCGGGCAGAACGGCCCGGCCCGCCAGCAGCGCCAGCGCCATGACCATCATGCCCACCGCGCCCAGCGCCGCTCCGCCCAGCAGCGCCACGTCCGGCACCCAGCCCAGCCAGCCCCAGCGCTGGCCCTTGGCCTCCTGCTCGGCCCTCAGCGCCAGGCGCATCTCGTCAAACGCCTCGGCAAAGCTCTTGCGGAAATGCCCGGCAAACAGATCGCGATCAAAATCGTCCCGTCCCGCAAACAGCTTGAGCGCCGGCCTCACAAAAGCGCCCTTCCGTGATGCCGCCACAAACGCTTCGAAATCGAAGACAAAGAAATAATCCTCGGCCCCTCGCCCCTTGTGCACCAGATACACCGGCACCTCCGCCCGGGGCAGCACATCCGGCATCTCCGGCATCCCCGGCACCTTCTGCCACAGCCATGCCGCGCTTTGTGAGATCGCATCCCGCATCAGGCTTCTTCTCTTTTCAAATATGGCTGCCCGGCGCCTGCCGCCTCTCGCTTCGGGCGGTTGTGCAGGCGGCCGGTTGCCACCTTTTCCTGCCCGCCCCCGACCGCGCTCAGCCTCGCGCACCAATCGGGCCTCTGGCCTCCGCGATACCTTGCGGCCAGCCCCTCGCCCACCAGCACGCTTGCGACATCCTCGCCGCCGACCCACATGCGGATCAGCGGCCTGCCATAGCGATCATAGCCCTGCCGCCTCAGCGACACCGGGCCCTGCCGGACCAGCTGCCTCAGCCGCTCGGTGGCGCGTTTGCCCGCGGCCTGTTCGGCGGCGCAGCGCGGCTCCTTGGTCTCGGGGGCGTCCAGCCCGATGATCCTTGCCGCGTAGTCTCTTGCTCCGCAGATCATCTCGACCGTGTCCCCGTCATAGACATACCCCACCCGGCATTCGGTCCTCTTGGGCAGGGCCGCTCCGCCCTGCACGGCCAGCCACAGCCAGCCGCCCACGGTCAGCGCCGTGACGACCAAGGCGCCCAGCACCCGGATCACATGCGGAACACGCCAAAACGTGTCTCCTTCAGGGGCGCGTTCAGCGCCGCACCCAGGCTCAGGCTCAGCACCTCGCGGCTGCGGCGCGGATCGATGATCCCGTCGTCCCACAGCCTCGCGCTGGCGTACAGAGGATGCGACTGCTCCTCGAACATCTCGATCGTGGGCCTTTTAAAGGCCTCTTCCTCCTCCGCGCTCCACGTGCCGCCCATGCGCTCGATCCCGTCCCTTTTGACCGTGGCCAGCACGCCCGCGGCCTGCGCTCCGCCCATGACGCTGATCCTGCTGTTCGGCCAGGTCCACAGGAACCTCGGATCATAGGCGCGCCCGGCCATCCCGTAATTGCCCGCCCCGAACGAGCCTCCCACCAGCATGGTGATCTTGGGCACTTCGGTGCTGGCCACCGCCGTCACCATCTTGGCCCCGTGTCTCGCTATGCCTTCGTTCTCGTACCTCTGGCCCACCATGAACCCGGTGATGTTCTGCAAGAACACCAGCGGGATTTTCCTTTGCGAACACAGCTCGATGAAATGTGCGCCCTTCTGCGCGGCTTCGCTGAACAGCACCCCGTTGTTGGCGATGATGCCCACCGGCCAGCCATCCACATGGGCAAACCCGGTGACAAGCGTTTCTCCAAACCTCGCCTTGAACTCGTCAAAGCGCGAGCCATCCACGATCCTCGCAATCACTTCGCGGATGTCATAGGGCGTGCGCAGGTCCGCCGGCACCACGCCCAGGATCTCCTCGGGATCATAGGCGGGGGGCTCGGCTGCCTGGCGTAGGGTGGGTGCTCGCCACCCACCTGTGCTTGCCACGGCCTGCCGCGCCAGCGCCAGCGCATGCGCGTCGTCCTCGGCCAGATAATCGGCCACCCCGGACAGGCGCGTGTGCACGTCACCCCCGCCCAGATCCTCTGCGCTCACCACCTCTCCCGTCGCCGCTTTCACCAGCGGCGGTCCGGCCAGAAAGATCGTGCCCTGTTCCTTGACGATGATCGTCACGTCGCTCATCGCGGGCACATAGGCGCCCCCGGCTGTGCAGGATCCCATCACCACCGCGATCTGCGCCATCCCCTTCGCGCTCATCCGCGCCTGATTATAGAAAATCCGGCCAAAGTGCTCGCGATCCGGGAACACCTCGTCCTGATTGGGCAGGTTCGCGCCTCCGCTGTCCACCAGATAGACGCAGGGCAAATGGCACTCTTCCGCGATGGCCTGTGCGCGCAGGTGCTTTTTGACGGTCATCGGGTAATAGGTGCCGCCCTTCACCGTGGCGTCGTTGCACACCACCATGACGTCCCGCCCCTCGACGCGGCCGATCCCCGCGATCACGCCCGCCGCAGGGGCTGCGCCTTCGTACATCCCGTGCGCCGCCGTCGCCCCGACCTCAAGAAAGGGCGACCCGGCGTCCAGCAGGTTCGCAACCCTGTCTCTGGGCAGCATCTTGCCCCGGTCCACATGCCTTTCCCTCGACCTCGCGCCTCCGCCTTCCGCCGCCTGCTCGGCCGCCTTGCGCACCTCCGCCAGCGCCTCCAGATGCGCCTTGCGGTTTGCTTCAAAGACCTCGCCCCCCGGGCGCAATTGCGAGTTCAGTTTCATGCTTTCACCATCCGATATTGCCAGCGCATCCGCACCGCCCCTGTCGCCACCGCCGCGAGGCTGAACATCACCAGCCAAAGTGCCAGCGCCGCAATCATTTGTCCCGGCGTTGCCAGCGATGCCCAGTTCAGCGCCGCCAGCCCAAGCCCCGCGCACACCGCCCCCACGATTCCGACCTGCGCGGCCCAAAGCGCCACCGCGCACCACGCAGGCACGTGCAGCCGCATCTTCAGCCTCTCTCCGCAGCCCGCGCACGCCATCCATGCATTGGCCAGCTGCCACGGCAACCAGCGAAACGTCAGGCTCGCCGCGAGATACGGCACACGGCTCCCGCAACCTGGGCACTTCAGCCCCGCCCATCTCGCCAGCAGGCTCATGCCTTGGCCTCCTTCCGCGCCATCTCGCGCAGCGTGCCCCGGATCACCTTGCCCGTCACCGTCATCGGCAAGGCGTCCACAAAGGCCACCTCTCTTGGGTAACAATGCGCCGCCAGCCGGTCCCTGACCCATTCGCTCAGCTCTTCATGCGTTGCGTCAGCATTGCCTTTCAACACCACGTAAGCCTTGACGATCTCCGTTCGAAGATCGTCCGGCTTGCCCACCACACCACATGTGGCAACGGCGGGATGCGTCAGCAGGCAATCTTCGATCTCGGCCGGCCCGATCCGGTAGCCCGCGCTGGTGATCACGTCATCCTCGCGCCCCACGAACCGGACATATCCGTCCTCGATCACGCCGCGGTCCCCGGTCAGCATCCAGTCGCCCCGGTACTTCTCGGCCGTCGCTTGCGGGTTCTGCCAATAGCCCAGCATCATCGACGCCGCGCCCCTGCGCACCGCGATGTCACCCTCGCCAGCGGTCTTCTGTCCCGCTGCGTCAATCACCGCCAGCTCCACCCCCGGCGCGGGCTTGCCAATCGCCCCGGGCCTTGGCGCAAAGGCCGCCGCGCAGGACGAGGCCACCATGTTGCACTCGGTCTGGCCGTAGAATTCGTTGATCGTCACGCCCAGCGCCTCCCGGCCCCAGGCCAGCATCTCGGCCCCCAGCGGCTCGCCTCCCGACGCAACCGACCTCAGCCCTTGCATCCGCGCGCCACCCGCCTTGAGCATCCTCAGCGCCGTGGGCGGCAAGAACAGGTTCCTCGCGCCGCCTTCCGCCACCAGCGCCGCAAAATTTTCGCAGGAAAATTTTTCGCCCCGCCCGGCCACCACCGGCACGCCCAGCGCCAGCCCCGGCATCAGCACGTCGAACAGGCCCCCGATCCAGGCCCAATCCGCCGGCGTCCACAAAACGTCTCCCGGCTGGCCCAGAAAGTCATGGCTCATCTCGACCCCCGGCAGATGCCCCGCCAGGATCCTGTGCCCGTGCAGCGCGCCCTTCGGCTTGCCCGTCGTCCCGCTGGTATAGATCAGCACCGCCGGCGTCTCCGGTCCCGTGCGCGCCTGTTCCGCCTCGCTGCCTCGCAGGTCCTCGGGCCGCACCGCCTCGGCCAGCCCTTCCACCATTTGCGGCGCATCCGTCAGCACCAGCTTTGGCTGCGCATCCCCGATCCGGCTTTCAAGTGCTGCGCGCTGAAACAGCTTGAACAGCGGGACCGAGATGGCGCCGATTTTCCACGCCCCCAGATGGCCCGCCGCGCACCACGGATCCTGGCCAAAGAGCACGCCGACCCGGTCGCCCTGCACCACGCCCCTGGCGTGCAGCCCCGCGGCCACCTGATCGGCCATCTGGCGCAGCTCTCCAAACGACACCTCCCGGCGCCCCTGCCGCAGGTCAATCAGCGCCAGCTGGCCTTCGTCCTTGCCCTCGAACACCTGCCCATACATGTTCAGGTCCGGTGGCAGCTCCACCTCATAACCCTCAAGCTTGCCTTGCAAAACCGGCCTCATGCCTCCGGCCCTTCCGGGTTGGAGACGCTGAGCAGTCGCCCAAACCGGCTGGCGTAATACACCGTGCTCCCGCAGCGCACCTCGATCCACACGCGCCCCTCTCCGGGCACCGCGACGCAGGCGCTCGCGTCTCCGCCCTGCGCCTCGTATCTCGCCGCCATTCCTTCGATCACATCCGTCTCGGTGATCCCCCTCGCCTGCCACCCGGCGACAAAGGCGATGACGCCGGTCACCACGACCAGTCCGGCAAAGGGCAGCCAGCGGGTCATGTCACGCCTTTCAAAACGGCAAGGTACAAATACGCAGTGCCCGCGAACATCGCACCCAGATACCCAAGGGCGAAAATGTGAGGCCACCAAAACGTCCGCTTCATCAACCTCAGCTTGCTTTCCAATGCCATATTCAGATCGGCATCTTCCGCGATCAACACCATTTCGCTCATTGCAGCCTCGGGATATCGGCGCGCCATGAAATCGTGAAACTTCAAATCTGCCGCCCTGGCCGCAGCCCGCCAGTTGATCTGCACCGCATAATTGGCAAGCAACGAAAGTATGACCGCCGCGCCAAAACAGAACCCCGCTGTAATAGCCTTCCATGTGTCGATTGACTGGTTATCGACCAGAGCCACCAGCGACGGCACCGCCAAGAGCGCCCCGCCAGCCATCAATTGGGAATTGCGCAGCAGGCTCTGCCCGTGATCGTGTGAACCGTTGAATATCCGGACGGCGTGCAATTCGTAGTACCACTTCGCCAATGCCAACGCCGGATCCTCATCCCGCGACTTTTCGCCTGCGCGGCTCATCCCATCTGCCCCATCAGCTCCCGCCCGATCAGCATCCTGCGGATCTCGGA
>JAHDCH010000077.1 GCA_020629995.1 Pseudaestuariivita sp.
GTGTCAAACCGGTTGCGGCGGCGCAGCTGGGTGGCATCTTCGACCTCTTCTTCGGCAGCGGTGTGCACGATGGGGTCATAGACGGTGATGACCTGGCCCGAATATTCAATGGCGCGCGGCACGTAGATCTTGTCACCCATGGCGTCGCGGATGCCGTTCGAGATCGAGGATTTGCCGTTGCCCGGAGGGCCGTACATCAGGATCGAGCGTCCCGCGCCCACGGCGGGGCCCAGCTGATCCAGAAGGGACGGCGGCAGGATCAGGTGACCCATCGCGGTGGTCAGCTGATCGCGTGTGATGGTGAGATTGCGGATGGATTGCCGTTTGACCTGCTCGCGGTAGACCTCGAGCGGGACGGGCATGGCGCCAAAATATTCGGATTGAGCCAGCGCATCCAGGGCGCGGGATTTGCCCGCGTCCGTCAGCTGATAGCCCATTTCGTTGCCGTTGTTGGCGTTGAGCGTGCCGGTCGCTTCGAGCAGTTTTTGTCCGCGCGCCAGATCCACCAGTTCCTGCGTGACGGGGGTGGGCAGGCAGACGGCCTTGGACAATTCGCTGACCAGGCTGATGTTCTTGCGAAAGATCGTTTTCAGCAGGATGTCGCGCATCATCACCGGCGACAAGGCCATATCGGTCAGGCGTTTGGGCGGCGGCGGCGCCAACACGTTGGTGGTTGCCATGTTCATCGCGCGTCCTCCGTCAGGTGGTGTGGTGCGGGTGTTATCGGATGGGGCGGTTCACAATTGGTAAAGGCGTGCCCGTGGCAAGCGCTGCGGGACCATATTTGTGAAGAGAAGAAGCCCATGAGGTCAGCTCCCCAGCACCGCGCCCATCGCAAGATACAGGGCGAGGGCAGGGCCAAGGGCGAGGCCAAGAGGGAATTTCTTGGCGGTCCAGCTGTCCCAATCGGGGACGAGGCGGCGCAGGGCGGTGGCCCGGGCGATGCGGTGCGAGATCAGCGCGGCAATGGTGCAGGCGGCCAGGATGATCAGCACCAGGGCAAGATCCCCCAGCGCGACAAAGGGTGCCGCGGCGGCGAGGAATTTGCTGTCGCCGCCGCCCATGGCGCCCGCGGTTGTCAGCAAAAAGCCGGCAAAGAACATCACCAGCACATGCAGCCAGCGCCACAGGTACGTCTCGAACGGCAGCACGAACAGGCCCAGCACAGCGAAGACACCCAGCAGGGCCAGCACCGCGTGGTTGCGGATCAGCATCTGCTTGAGGTCGGTGAACGCGACATAGAGGCAGATCGGCAGCGCGAACGGCAGGAACACCGCGGCCGAGAGGGCCGAGATCTCCATCCTAGTTCGTGATGTTGGATTCGAGCGCGTCGAGGCTGCGCGCGGCCGCGTCGAAGTGCTGGGGGTGCGTCTCGAGCGCGTCCTTGAACAGGCCCTTGGCGATCTGTTCGTCGCCGCGTTTCAGGGCGGCAAGGCCCAGAGTGTGCAGCAGCTGGGCGCGTTCGATCTGGCTCATGGGCACGACCGGCAGGGTGTAGTTGCCCTGAGCGCCGCGGGCCAGAACCAGGTTGTTCTTGGCGGTGAACAGCGACTGATCGGCGCGGATGGCCTGACCAAAGAGCGATTCTGCGCCCGCGAAATCGCCGCGCGTGAGCTTGGAATAGCCCCAGTTGTTCATCACGCTTGCGGGTTTGGTCGTCAGGCCCAGAGCGGTTTCGTAGAACGCGTCGGCCTTTTTCCAGTCTTTCTTGCTGTCGGCGATCATCGCCTCGAGACGGTAGCGTTTGTAGGTTTCATGCGTGGGCGGGATGGCGGTCAGGGTTTCCTCGGCGCGGTCCCAGGCATTGGTGCGGATAAAGGCATCGGCCAGCTCGACCCGGTCGGCATCGGTGGCGTCTTCGTGGCCGGTCACGCGGGTCCAGGCCGACACGGCCTCGGGATAGCGTTTGGCCCGGATCAGTGACACGGCCAGCCCGCGCTGAAGTTCGATCTTGTCCGGTTTGCCCTGCAGAGCGCGCTGAAAATAGCTGACGCCTTCGTTGGGGTCCGACACCGTGAGCATCACGTTGTTGAGGTTGGACTCGTCGACGACGTTGATGTCCTGAAGCTTGCGATCCACGGCGTTCTTCTTGGAAACCGCATCACAGCCCGAAAGGGCAACGGCGCCTGTGATGCACAGGCCCACGATCATGGGATGGCGCATTTTGCGTCCTTTACTGCTCTCATCGCCCGTCTTGTGCGGGCTTTTGCCTGTTATCCTGCGGTTCGGATCAGGTAGTCAGAGCTGCCCCGCCGCACGATTTTGTAATCTTGTTCGAGATCAACATACCCGGCGTTGTCAATTTTTTCGAGCGCCAGACGCAAATTATCCCGGATCGCGACACTTTCGCCATTGTCGAGGGCAAAGGCACGGCGGAAGGCTTCGGCGGCGTCGCTGTGCTGGCCGCGTTCCATCAGCACGACGCCGAGGTTGTTCCAGATCTCGGGCGAGGTTTCATCTTCGCGCAGGGCGCGGCGAAAGATCTGTTCGGCCTGGCCGAGGCGACCAAGGCCGATGTTGGCCGTGCCAATCGCGTTCAGCACATCCGGAGTGAGCCCGTCCACAGCCGCGGCGCGTTCGAAGGCGTTCAGCGCCAGTTCGTACTGACCGGCCTCCATCAGGCGGTGGCCGACGATCAGGCCATCCTCGGCCTGTCCACGGGCGTTCACCGAAGGCGCATAAACGCGATCCTTGGACACACCAAAGCCGCCCGGTCCAGAGGAGCAGGCGGCCAAGGTTACCGTCATTGCAATCGCCGCGAAGCGTATCATTGTGTTTTAATTCGCGAGCTGCCCGAGTTGCGTGATCCCCACCGCCGAAGGCCCGACCAGAATGATCAGAAGCGGCGGAACGGTCAGCGTCATTGTGACAAGCGTCATCTTGGTTGGCAACTTGTTTGCGGCCTCTTCGGCGCGCATCACGCGTTTGTCCCGCATTTCTTCGGCATAGACACGCAAGGCTTCGCCGATCGAGGTACCGAATTGCTGGGACTGGATCATCACGGTGGTAAAGCTGGCGATGTCCTGAACCGCGCAGCGTTCGGCCATGTCCTTGAGCACCGCAGCCTTGTCCTTGCCCGCCTTCATCTCGTGCGCGACGATTTCGAATTCATCGGCAAGGGACGGGTACGAGGCGCGCAGTTCCTTGGACACACGCACGATGGCCTGATCCATGGACTGGCCCGCCTCGATGCAGACCAGCATCATGTCGAGACTGTCGGGAAAGCCCTGTTCGATCTCTTTCTGGCGCTTTTCGACGCGTTTGGTGATCCAGTATTTCGGGAACAGATAGCCCGCCGCGCCGGGGCCCAGGATCCACATCAGCGTCTGCTGCATCGTGGCTTCGGGGCCGTTCACCGCCAAAAAGAAATAGGCCGCGCCCAGAGCAAGCCCGCCAAGGCCCAGAACCATCTGCGCGGCAAAGTAGATGCGCACGGCGTCCTTGGTGCGGTAGCCGGCGGTCATCAGCGTCTTGCGGATGCTCGAGTATTCCTTGGTGTCCTGCGGTTCGAGAAAGTTGGCGTATTTCTCGAGCTGCTTGTTCTGCGTGTTGGAGCGCAGGGCAGGGCCGCCGCCGCCGGATTTGCCGCGGGCGTTGTTCTGGCGGTTCAGCTTTTCCAGAGGGTCCGATTTTGCCTGCAGCATCATCGGGATGACCAGCAGGATCAGCAGGACCCCCAGCGCACCCACAAGGATGATCGGGCCAAAGGGGCCAAGCGTGTTGGTGATGAATTCCATGGGGGCCGCCTCAGACTTTGATGTTCACAAGCATCCGCATCACGACAAGGTTCGCGATCAGGAAGCCGCCGACCAGGAAACAGGCCGGGATGAAATAGGGGTGGTCCAGCACCTCGTCATAGTAATGCGGATCGGTGACCTGGATCACGATCAGCGCGGCGACGGGGAAACCGGACAGGAACTTGCCCGACCATTGCGCCTCGGCGGTGATCGCCTTGACGCGGCGGAACAGGCGGAACCGGGCGCGGATCACCTTGGCCAGACCCATCAGGATTTCAGCCAGGTTACCGCCCGATTGCTGTTGGATCGACACGGCGACCGCGAGGAACCGAAGGTCCTGCATGTCCAGCCGTTCGGCCATGTGCTGCAGCGCTTCGCCCACGTCGCGGCCATAGGCGGCCTCGTCGGCGATCAGGCCGAATTCTGTGGCGATGGGGTCTTCGACCTCTTTCGAGACGATCGAGATGGCGGATGAGAACGGATGCCCCACGCGCAAGCTGCGCACCATCAGTTCGACCGCGTCGGGCAATTGCTCTTCGATCATGGCCAGGCGCTTTTTGGCCTTGCCGTTGACCCAGACAAACACGCCGGCCACGCCCATGCCGATCGAGACGACGATGCGCACGGCAAATTGCGTTTCTGTCCCGATGGACAACGCCATAAAGATCACCACGGCGAGGCCTGCCATGATCCCGATCAGCTGCATCGGGGTAAAGGCGATGGCCGCCTTTTGCGCCCGGTCGGCCAGCATCGAATAGAGCGGGATCGACCGCGAATCCATGTGCTGGTCCATCTCCTTGCGGAGCTTTTCCAGCACTTCTTCGCGGCGGTCGCCCTTGTCCAGCATCTCGAGCCGGCGGTTGACCTTGGAGTTCAGCGAGATCGATTTGCCAAAGGCGACAAGGTAGATCCCTTCGACCAGCACCAGCACGCCGATGAAGATCGAGATATAGATGATTGGTTCGGCTGACAGCGTCATGGTTTACTCCGCCGCATAGGGTTCAAAGATTTGCGGGGGCAGGTCATAGCCCCACAGACGGAAGCGTTCCGAGAAGTGCGAGCGCACGCCGGTGGCCGTGAAATGGCCGATGATCTTGTTATCGGGCGTCAGGCCGACCCGCTGAAAGCGGAAGATTTCCTGCATCGAGATCACGTCGCCTTCCATGCCCGTCACCTCGGTGATCGAGGTCATGCGGCGCGAGCCGTCCTGCAGACGCGAGGCCTGCACGATCAGGTTCACAGCCGACGAGATTTGCGAGCGCACGGCTTTCAGCGGCATCTCGATCCCGGCCATGGCGATCATGTTTTCCAGACGCGCCACCCCGTCGCGCGGGTTGTTGGCGTGGATCGTCGTCATCGACCCGTCGTGGCCGGTGTTCATGGCCTGCAGCATGTCGATGACTTCCTCGCCGCGCGTTTCGCCGACGATGATGCGGTCGGGGCGCATCCGCAGGGCGTTTTTCAAACAGTCGCGCGGGCTGACCTCGCCTTTGCCTTCAACGTTGGGCGGGCGGCTTTCCATCCGGCCCACGTGGGTCTGTTGCAGCTGAAGTTCGGCCGTATCCTCGATCGTCAGGATGCGCTCGGCGTTGTCGATAAAGGACGACAGCGCGTTGAGCGTGGTCGTTTTACCAGAACCCGTACCGCCCGAGACGATCACGTTCAGGCGTGTGGCCACGGCGGCCTGAAGGTAGGCGGCCATTTCTTCGTTGAAGGCGCCAAACTTCACCAGGTCGTCGATGCCCAGCTTGTCCTTTTTGAACTTACGAATCGAGACCAGCGAGCCGTCGACCGCAATCGGCGGCACCATCGCGTTGAAACGCGAGCCGTCTTGCAAACGGGCGTCCACATAGGGGTTCGATTCATCGACGCGGCGACCGACGGCGCTCACGATCTTGTCGATGATGCGCAGCAGGTGCTTTTCATCCTTGAAGGTGATGTCTGTCAGCTGCAGCTTGCCCGCGCGTTCCACAAAGATCTGCTTGGGCCCGTTGACCAGAATATCGTTGACCGTTTCGTCCTGCAGCAGTGTCTCAAGAGGGCCAAGGCCCTTGACCTCGTCATACAGCTCTTGGGCGAGAGTGGTGCGGTCTTCGCGGTTGAGGACGATGTTCTGTTCTTCCAGAACCTCGGTGCTGATTGCGTTGATTTCCGCGCGCAGGTCCTTTTCCGTCGCGTGTTCCAGCGCGGCAAGGTTCAGGTTGTCCAGCAGGGCGCGGTGCAGCTCGAGCTTGATCTCGCCCAGGCGGTCCTTGCGCTTTTGTTCCTTGTCGGTGGCATCCGCCCGTGCGGGCTTGAGCTCGACCGGTTTGCGGAACGTCGCGGCAGCGTTGGCCTGCGGTTCGGGTGCCGCACGCGACACCTCTTGCAACACCGGTTTTTCAGCCGGTTTTGCGGCGGTCTCTTTTTTGTAGCGCGAAAACATCTAGGCCCCCTCAGGCTGCTTCTGCGTCGGTCTGGCCAATCGCGTGCAGCGATTGGGCCAGCTTGGCGATCTCCTTGCGGAGTGGATTCTTGGCGGTGGCGGTGGCCAGCGGCTGGCCATGGTCGCAGGCCTGCATGATCGGGCGGCCGCCGTCGGGCAGCTGTACGTCGATGGCGATGCCCAGGCTTTCGGCCATGCGTTTGACGCGGGCCTTGCCTTGCAGGTCGGTGAATTTGGGCGCTCGGTTCAGGATAAAGCGCAGCTTGTCAAAGGGCAGGCCTTCGGATTGCAGCGCGCGTTTCATGCGCAGAGCGTTCTGGGCCGACCGCATGTCCAGCTCGATCATCGACAGGTACACATGCGCCGAGGTCAGAACCGTCTCGGACCATTGCACCAGCGTTTTGGGCATGTCGACGATGACATAGTCGAAATGCTGGCGCGCCATATCAAGGATCTGCTGCACGTCATCGGACGAGATCATGTCAAGCGGCAGCAGGTCGGGCGGCGAGGTCAGCACCTGCACCTTGCCGTCAAAGCCCTGCAGGGCCTGGCCAAAGCTTTCTTCGTCCATGCTTTCCAGGTCGGACAGCATCTCGAACACCGCCTCGCGGCGCGTCAGGTCCAGATAGGTCGACACCGACCCCATCTGCAGGTCGAGGTCCAGAACACAGACGCGGGGGTTGTCTGTTTTACCCACGTTCGCCAGTTCCCAAGCCAGGTTGGTGACCAGCGTGGTTGCACCGACACCGCCTGCCAGGCCCTGAACGGCGATCAACACACCATTCGACGTGCCCTTGCGGGTCAGCGCGTTGGCGTTTCCGCCGCCGCTGGCCACTTCGGCCACGGCTTCGCCGATCGCGGGCGCCGGAGCGGGCGGCGCGGTCACTTTGTCGATGGCCGATTGCAATTCGCCTTCGGGCAGGGGGTAGGGGACAAATTCGTCGGCGCCAGAGCGCAGCAGCTTGTGCAGCGTGGCGGGCGTGACGTCTTCGGCGATCAGGATGACCTTGATCCCCTTGGCGCTGGCGCGCTGGATGATCGAGATCAGCTGGTCACTGCGCCGTTCGTCTTCGGCGTCGATGGCGATGGCGATAAACTTCATCCGCTCGCCATCCGGCTGACCCATGAACGGGATCGCCTCGTCAAAGCCCAGATCGCCCCAGCCTTCGCCAAGAGCGCTTTCCATGTCTTCGATCAGCAGGTCAAACAATTGCACGTCGCGGCTGATCGTGCAGGCCACGAGCGGGTGATCTTCGGCGCCGAGAATACTGTCGCTCATCGTGCCACTGGTCCTTATGCCTCTGGTCCGAGAGGAATGAAGGACGGGGGCGCATCAGATGCGTGTCAAAGCCCCAAACCACAAACCTACCGGACACTTATCGACCCCGGTTGGTCCGGGATCTGGTTTCCGTTAGGTTTGAAAGTGGTTGCCAAAGGCGGCGACAATTGGGCCGAAAACGCGAAATTGTGCGATATCTTGCGGCGTGGTTAAGGCGCGTTAATTGCCGCCACCACCGCTGAGCGGGCCGTCAGATTGCACGTTGGTCAGCGTGCTTTGCGGCTGCGCGCTGCGCACGTATTCGCGGTAGATGATCCGCGCATAACGCCCGTCCAGCACGTTGGGATGCCCGCCGACAAAGCCCGACACTTCGGTCACGGTGCGCCGGTTGCGGCGGTCCATGTTCGGGGTGGGGATCACCGGCTGGGTTTCGCCAAATGACACGACAGCCTCAAGCCGCGAGCGGCTGATGCCCTGCGAGCCCAGGAAATGCACGACCGCCTGCGCGCGGCGCAGGCCGAGGCGTTTGTTGTAGGCCTCTGACCCGACCGCATCGGTATGCCCGTAAACGCGGAAGCGCACTTCGGGGAACTGGCGGATCCATGCGGCCTGTTCGCGCAGCGTGTCGCGCGCACCGGCGTCCAGCGTGGCCGAATTGAAGGCAAAATTGACCGTGGTCAGCACTTCGGACGCGAACCGGCGGCCCAGATCATAGGCGTATTGCTGTTCGCCGGTCATCAGCGCCATGTTGTTCATGGTCGCGGTGCCGAAATTCCCGTGGTCGATCAGCGATCCCGCCTCGCGGTGGAATTGCGTGTGCACGGGATCCGAGCTGGTGCAGGCCGCTGCAAACACAGCGCTGCCAAGTGCCAGATATCTAAACATGTGCCCCCGCATATCGCGATCAATCCATTACGTAGCCATAAGACCCGCTGAAGTCCTGCTTGGCAACCTCTCCGGCGGCGCCTTTGGTCGGGCGGGTCCCGCCCTGAACGCGGCCAAACAGGAACAGGTCCTTTTCGGTGGGCGGTTTCACCCGGTCGGTGGGAAGCGCCAGCGCCTCGCCCCGGGTCGGGGTCACAAGATGCGGCGTGATGATGATGACCAGTTCGGATTGCGAGCGCTGGTATTCGGCGCTGCGGAACAGCGCGCCCAGCACCGGAATGTCACCCAGCCACGGCACCTGGCCGTTCAGATCGGTGAAATCGTCCTGCAAAAGGCCCGCAATCGCAAAGCTTTCGCCATCGCGCAGCTCGACCGTGGTCGACGCTTCGCGCCGCGTGAAGGCCGAGATGGTAAAGTTGCCCTGGGTGAACCCGTTGGTCCCGTCCAGAGCCGAGACCGCGGTCTGCAGCTCGAGATTGATCAGATCGCCGTCCACCACGGTGGGGGTAAAGTTCAGCTCGATCCCGAAAGGTTTGAATTCGACGCTGACGGCGCCGTTTTCCTGGCTGACCGGTACGGGGTATTCGCCGCCCGCAAGGAACCGCGCCTCCTGCCCCGAAAGGGCGGTCAGGTTCGGTTCGGCCAGAGTGCGCACAACGCCTTTGGATTCAAGGGCTTCGAGCAAAACCGCCACTTCGACGGCGCCGGCGTTAAAGCCAAAGGAAATCGCGCCTTCGCGGTTGCCGGTGACCGGCAGGTTGCCACCAAGAATGGCTTGCTGGTTGCTGCCGCTGCTGCCCAGGCCGGTTCCGCCTTGAACACCCAGATTGTTGTCGAACAGCGCACCGCCCAGAGCGACCGAGCTTTGCAGCGATTTCGACACCGACCGGCGCATTTCGGCGAACCGCACCTTCAGCATCACCTGCTGGATGCCGCCCACGGTCATCAGGTTCGACACGCGGTCAGGGGCATAGCGGTTGGCCAGCTCGAGCGCGCGTTCCAGTTTCACGATCGACGACACGGTGCCCGACAGGACGATCCCGTCGTTGGCGGTGCGCACTTCGATCTTTTCGCCGGGCAGGATCTGCCGCAGGCGTTCCTTGAATTCGGACACATCCGCCGACACGCGCACGTCCACGTTCGTGATCAGGCGCCCCGATGCATCAAGCAGCGTCAGCGTGGTCAGGCCGGGCGATTTGCCCAGCACATAGATGGTGCGGTCGCTCAGCGACGAGATGTCGGCGATGGCGGGATTTGCGATGCTAAGCTCGGCAAAGGGCACGTCGCTTTCGACGACGATGGCCCGGTTCATCGGAACGCTCAGGTTCGATGAGGTGCCGGTGCGCACGACGCGCAACGATTCGGCCTGCGCAAAGGGAGCGGGCGCCGTAATGGCGAGCGCAAAGGAGGCCAGAGCCGCCTTCAGAAATCTATCGATTTTCATGTGACCTGCCTCTCGATCACGCCTCAAGCATGGGGTCTTGGTGCCCCGGTTTTGCTAACCATGCGCCGAGCCGTGCATTTTTGCAATGATTTTGCATGGTAAGGGGGTGCGGCCTGTGCCGTTGCGGCAACAGACCCGATGTGAAAAGGGCGCGACCGGTGCCGCGCCCCTGACGTGTCTTGCGGATGCGACGCAGGGTCAGTCGGCGCAGGGAATCTCGATTTCGATCTTCTCGGTGCCTTTGTTGACGCGTGTCGTGCATACTTCCTTTTTCTTGACCACGGCCGCCTGTTTGGTGACGGCGGTGATGCCCAGCAGCTTGCGCTGGTCAACCTCGATCACTTCGGCGACGGTTTCGTCCTCGGTGCCGACCAGCGACAGCGACAGACGACCGGTCGCCTGTGCCTGGGCGAGGGCGGCAACCTGCTGCGGCGTGGCCGCGACGGTGACGGTGTTGGCGATCGACGCTTCGGAGTTTTCCGATGCGGCGGTCTGGTCGATGGCGATCAGGTTCACGTTGGTTTCGATCAGGCGCGTGACGTCCAGCTTGGGGCTGTTGGGATCCTCGCCGGGGGCGCGGCCGCTCCAGTAGATGTCGACCCGGTCGCCGGGGCGCAAAAAGCCCGACACGCCCGAGGCCACGTCGACCTTGATCGCAAAGGCGCGCATGCCCTTGCCCAGGCGCGAGGTCAGGCCCGCATCTTCGCCCGGTTCGGTCACCTTGACCGCCAGAACCGGTTCGAATTTTTCCATGGCCCGCAGCACATAGCGTGGACGCACTTCGCCTTCGGCAAAGGCGGGTGTTTCGGCGGTAAAGGCGCCTTCGGGGATGGCTTTTTCCGGCCATTCGATCATTTCGATGTCTTCGGCGGTCAACGGCTCGCCGTATTTGACCGGCTTGGTCATGACATAGACGCCGACGGTCTTGATCGCCTTGGCGCTCACCGCGCGTTCCTTGGCCAGTTCGGCCTGGTAAGCTCCGATGTAGTTCTTGGCCATGTAGACCGCAAAGCCGGCAAGGCCGACGC
The DNA here is from genome assembly GCA_020629995.1 of Pseudaestuariivita sp. Taxonomy (GTDB): domain Bacteria; phylum Pseudomonadota; class Alphaproteobacteria; order Rhodobacterales; family Rhodobacteraceae; genus Pseudaestuariivita. The sequence goes on from JAHDCH010000077.1 coordinate 10,799, forward strand.
CCACGATCAGGACCAGTCCAAATACCATACGCATGGTGTGCCCCTT
>JAHDCH010000078.1:0-7319 GCA_020629995.1 Pseudaestuariivita sp.
CTCCGCTCAAACTTTTCCTTTGCCATCCTCTAGGCACCCTCTGTCGTTGGGGGGTGCGCCGCCTGTCGGCCACCCGGAGTTACATCGCGCGCCACATATTGCGCCCAAGGGGAAAAATCAAGCGGATTGACGGCAAACCCGGTCAGCTGTCGGCATCTTCCGCGCCGGCGGCCTCCGCTGCGGCTCCGGGTGCCAGAAACCAGCCTTTGTCCTTCATCTGCTTGACGAACCAGATCTCGATCTGCTTGGCCGCCGACCGGCTGAGGCTGGCGACCTGCTCTTCCTTGGTCTGGGTCAGTCCCGAGCCGAGCAGCGTGTTGCCGTTGGTCGACTCGATCACGATAATCTGGTGCGGCTCATCGTTCAGCTTGCCGCCTGCGGCATCGTCCCAGGCGGTGACGCGGATCACCATGCCCGACCGGGGCGAAGCCACAACCGGCACGCCCGGCGGCGCCAGCTCGTATTGATCGATCACAACCGAGATGTGGTACAGCCCGTCGCCCTCATACCGCCCGAACCGTGCGGCAACCGCCTCTTTCATCGCGGTTTCCAGCACCTCGTCCGGCACCTTGCGCGAAATGACCGAGGACGCCGGATCGCGGGCCACCACCACGTTGTGCCCCAGGCTGAACTGGCCCAGCGCCACCGGCGCCTCGTCCAGATCATTGCCCGACGCACAGGCGCCCAATGCCAGCATCGCCAGACAAACAAACAGCAAACGGCGCATGAGATGCCCTCCCAGGTTTCCCGCCTTTGCTAGCGCACCTTTTGGCCGGGTGCAAAAGGGCAGGCCGCCTCAGTCACACATCCCGCGCAGGGCGGCCCAGTCGGCCTTGGTGATCACCGGGGTCGTGGGCCCTTGCGTTTCGGTTGCGCGGCGCGCTTCGCGGGCGCGGTCGGCCAAGGCGGGGTGGCTGCTGATCAGCTCGGGCAATTCGGCATGGCCATGCTCTGCCTCGAGCCGTTCAAAGAACTCGGCCATGCCCGTCGCATCCACGCCCGCCGCGGCCAGCATCTGCCGGGCATAAAGATCGGCCTCGGTCTCGGCGGCGCGGGTGTAACTGGCGTTCAGCACGCCATCCGCCGCCACCGCAATCGCCCCTGCGCCCAGAAAATCGCCCAGCGCCAGGCTGAACAGACCCGCCGTGCCGGCTGCGCGCAGCGCGCCGCGCGTGGGGTCGCGCGCCTCGACATGACCGATCTCGTGCGCCAGCACCGCCGCCACCTCGTCGGGGCTGCCGGCCGCCTCGATCAGCCCGCGCATCAGCACGATCTGCCCGCCGGGCGCGGCAAAGGCGTTGACCATGTCAAAGTCGAACACAACGATATTCAGGTCATATTCGGTGGGCGTGGCATCGGTCAGCCGCGCCTCCATGGCGTCCAGCGCCGCCTGTCCTTCGGCGCCGGTGCAGGTCAGCTTTGTATCAAAGCTGCCGGTCAGCACCCGTTCGATCTGGCGCACGATGGATTTGCCATAGGCAACCTCGCGCTCGACCGGGATCAGCACGGCCAGCGACCCCGCCAGCGCCGGGATGATCACAAAGACCATCAGCGCCAGCGCCGCCGCCGCGCCCGCCGCCCACAGCCCCACCTTGCGCAGCATGCCTCGCGGCAGGTCAGTCTTTCCCAGATCCGGGCAGGCAGCGCGCAGGGCCGCGATGAAGTCGGGATCCACCAGATCCAGCCGCGCCTCTCCGCGCTGTTCCGGTTCGATCTCGTTGCCCGCGACGCGCAGCAGACGCAGGCCCCGGCCGGTGCCGTTTTCCTTGGCGCGCACCTCGTGCAGCGGCCAGACCACCTCGCCCCTTGGCAGCTCGGGGTGGCGGATGCGCAGGAACCGCGCGCGCCGGTCGATCACCACCGACACCTCGCGCGCGCCTGCCGTCTGCCCGTCCAGATAGCTGCCCCTTGCCTCGGGGTCCGGCTCAGATACCACCGCCCACATCCAGCGCGTCGGCAAAGCCTTCGGCATCCGCCCCGTCATCGCCCGCGCGCTGGCGGATCGTGGCCAGATGCTCGGCGTTCCTGATTTCGATGCTTTTGACCATGTGCGCGATGATCGGCTGGGTGATCCAGATCATCGACAGCGCGGCGCCAAACGCCAGAATGGCCAGGTACAAAAGCGTGATCACGATGATCGCGCCAATTCCGAGATTACCGCCCAAAACCATGCTTTCGGCTGTTGTCGCAACTATGGCACCGATGATCAGCAGCGGCACCGCCAGCGCAAGACTAACCAGCAAGCCGCCCACGATCACATGCTTGGCAACCTCACCGGTCTTGGCGGCCGCGAAAAACGTGATCTCACCATCCAGCACCTTGTTCCGGGTGGTGTAGTTGAACGCATAGATGCGGTAATAGATCGCCCCGATCAGGAATATAACATACCCCACGAGCGTCCCGATCACAAAAAGGCCTGCAGCCTGTATCGCGAATGCTGCAGCGCCGCTCACGACGATCACAACAAACCCGATCGCCAGCCACTTCAGCCCCGGATAAAGCGCCTGCCACCGACCGTTCTGCTGGAACTGTGCGTCGCCGTACCAGCTGCGGTCGGTGACGAACTTTTCCAGCTTGAAGGTCATGCGCGGCAGCAGGATGCCCAGCGTCAGCACCGTCAGCGCCAGATGCCCCAGCGCGTGCAGCGCATAGCGCCAGCCCGCCGCCTCGGCGCCAAACCGGATGCCCCGCCACCTTGTCCGCGCCAGCTTGTACCGCCGCGCCCTGTAGCGTGCGAAGAACACCAGCGGCAGCACCGCAAGGAAGGTGACATACACGCCGATGACCTGCCCGATTGCCGCCGCCTCGGTCGTCGGTGCGGTAAAGGTCACGATACCAAAGAAAAACAGCACCATCTGGATCAGGCCCAGATAGACCGCCAGGATCACCATGGCGATCAGGAACCCCAGGAATTTCTCCAGCCCGGTGCCGGTATATTCAAACCGGTCGTCATTCGCCTGCGTGCTTGACCAGACGAATTGGCGAATGCGCGTCTTGGCCCAGAAACGGTAAATCCCCAGCGTGACAAAGGTCAGCAGCGTGGTTTTAAGTGTGAGGTAAAACAGGGGCTTGGCCTGCCCGAAATAACGTCCGTACAAATTGGTCATCTGGATTGAACACCCTTGTTCACTGAATCAACTGTGGCCAAGAATTACTTGAGGTTGAACGTGTTGTCCCGCGGAAATCCACGCGGCGCCATGCGGCCCGTCCCGGCGCGCTTTCCGCGCCACTCGGCCAGCGCTGTTTCCGTCCGTGTGCGGCCCGCCGGGTCCAGCCAGCTGAGCCCATCCGCCAAGGTAAAAGTGGTGGCATCCGACAACCCACCGTCCTTGTACTTTTGCAGGCGCACGCCCTTGCCGCGCGTCATCTCGGGCAGCTCATCAAGATCAAAGACCAGAACCTTGCGGTTCTCGCCCACCACCGCGACGCTGTCGCCGGTCACCGGCTTGCACAGCTTGGCGACGCTCGGCGCCCGCACGTTCAAGACCTGCTTACCTGAGCGTGTCTGCGCGATGATCTCTTCTTCGGGCACAACAAACCCGTCGCCCGCGCTCGAGGCCACCAGCAGCTTGCGCCCCGGCTTGTGGATCATCAGATCGACGATCTCGGCCTCCTGCGGCAGGTCCACCATCAGGCGCACCGGCTCGCCCATGCCGCGCCCGCCCGGCAGGTTCGAGGCCTGCAGCGTGTAAAACCGCCCGTTCGATCCGAACATGAGGATCTTGTCGGTCGTCTCGGCGTGAAAGATGAACCTCGGCCCGTCGCCATCCTTGAACTTCAGCTCGCGGGTCAGGTCGATATGCCCGGTCATCGCCCGGACCCAGCCCATCTGGGAGCAGACGACCGTGATCGGCTCCCGCTCGATCATCGCCTCCAGCGGCACATCCTCGACCTCGCCCGCCTCGGCAAACCGGGTGCGCCGCGCGCCGCCCTCATAATCCTTGCCAAAGGTCTTGCGCACCTCGCGCAGCTGGTCGGCGATCCGGCCCCATTGCAGGCCCTCATCGCCCAGCAGATCATCCAGCTCGGCCCGCTCGCGCATCAGCTCGTCGCGCTCGCGGATCAGCTCCATCTCTTCCAGCCGCCGCAAGGACCGCAGGCGCATGTTCAGGATCGCCTCGACCTGCACTTCGCTCAGCTCGCCCTCGCCCTCGGGCGGGCTGACATAATCCGCCTCGTCCATCGCGCGCTTGAACTCGCGGCTCCAATCCTCGCGCATCAGCGCCGCCTTGGGCGCGTCGTCGTACCGAATAATGTCGATCACCCGGTCAAGGTTCAGGAAGGCGACGATCAGCCCTTCCAGCACCTCCAGCCGGTGGTCGATCTTTTCGATCCGGTGCTCGGTCCGCCGCTGCAGCACCTCGCGCCGGAAATCGAGGAAGGCGCGCAGCACCTCCTTCATCGAACAGACCTTGGGCGTCAGCCCGTCGATCAGCACGTTCATGTTGAGCGAGAACCGCACCTCAAGATCCGACAGCCGGTAGAGCGAGTTCATCAGAACATCGGGCACCACGTTCTTGGTCTTGGGCTCGAGGATCATCCGCACGTCATCGGCGCTCTCGTCCCGGATATCGCCCAGGATCGGCACCTTCTTGGTCTGGATCAGCTCGGCGATCTTCTCGACCAGCTTGGATTTCTGCACCTGGTAAGGGATCTCGGTGATCACGATCTGCCACTGACCGCGGCCCAGATCCTCAACCTCCCACTTGCAGCGCAGGCGGAAGCTGCCCCGCCCCGTGCGGTAGGCCTGCGCGATGTTTTCGCGCGGCTCCACAATGATTCCGCCGGTGGGAAAATCCGGGCCCGGCACGTAATTCAGAAGCGTGTCGTCGCGCGCGTCGGGTGTCTTGATCAGATGCAGGCAGGCGTCGACCAGCTCGGATATATTGTGCGGCGGGATGTTTGTGGCCATGCCCACGGCGATCCCGCTCGACCCGTTGGCAAGCAGGTTCGGAAAGCTCGCGGGCAGCACAACCGGCTCGGTCAGCGTTCCGTCGTAATTGTCGCGGAAATCGACGGCGTTCTCGGTCAACCCGTCCAGCAGCGCCTCGGCCACCTCGGTCATCCGCGCTTCGGTGTACCGGCTGGCCGCCGGGTTGTCCCCGTCGATGTTGCCAAAGTTGCCCTGCCCGTCGACCAGCGGGTAACGCACGTTGAAATCCTGCGCGAGGCGGGCCATCGCGTCATAGATCGCGGCATCCCCGTGCGGGTGGTAATTGCCCATCACGTCGCCGCTGATCTTGGCCGATTTTCTAAAGCCCCCGCCGGAACTCAGCCGCAGTTCGCGCATTGCATACAGGATACGCCGGTGCACGGGCTTCAACCCGTCCCTCGCGTCCGGAAGCGCCCGATGCATGATCGTCGACAGCGCATAGGTCAGGTACCGCTCGCCGATCGCGCGGCGCAGCGGCTCTGCCACATTCATCTCGGGCGTGGGGGCGTCATCGACGTCATCAGTCATAGATCGTGTGTACCGCTGCAAAAAAGGCGCAACAAGGTGTGTCCGGGGAAATTGTTTCCCGATTTTCCCTTAAGCGAATCTTTTTCGAATGATAGGACCTTGGGGCGCGAGAATCGTGTTGTTGGGGTGAAGAGCAATGTTTCGTTTCATGGCCGTGTGCTTTCTGTTTCTGGGCTGGGCCTTCTGGGAGCTGTCCGGAGGGTCTGACTTTGAACCCGCCGTCGTCGCGTCGACGCCGGAGTCTATTGAAGAAGGCCCGCTTGAGTCCGACGCAGATGTCGTGACGCGCAATGCCACTGCCGAACCGGCGGCCCTGCCCGTGCAGACCGCATCCACCGGCACGCAACCCGCCACGCCCGCAGCCTCGCCCGAGCAGGTCACTCTGGCCGCGGCCTCGGCCGTTGATGCCGCCGCTGCCGAAATCGTTGCGGAAACCACGACGCAGACTGCCGCTGCCGCTCCTGCGCCGGCCACCGCTCTGGATCTTCGCGCCATCACCGGCAACCGTGTCAACATGCGCCGCGGCCCGGGCACCGATTATGGCGTCGTGGCCAAGCTGAGCGAGGGCACCGAGGTCGAGGTGCTGCAAGATCCCGGCAACGGCTGGCTCGAGCTGCGCGTGACCAGCGATGACACGATCGGCTGGATCGCCGACTGGCTTGTGACCTCTTCGAACGGCTGACGCCTCGCCCCTTGCCATTCATTCGTCGCGCGGGCAGATCAGGCCCGCGCGTTTTTGTTTGAGCGGGGCCCGACATGGCACAGACTTCCATCCTCATCACCGGCTGCTCTTCGGGCATCGGCTATGACGCCGCGCATGGTCTGCGGCAGGCCGGCTGGCAGGTCTTTGCCTCCTGCCGCTCTGCCGAGGATTGCGACCGCCTCGCGTCCGAAGGGTTCGACGCGCCGCGCATCGACTATGCCGATGCCGCGACCTTTGGCCCGGCGCTGGACCATATCCTTGCCCGGACCGGCGGCACCCTCGATGCGGTGTTCCACAATGGCGCCTACGCCATCCCCGGCCCGGTCGAAGACGTGCCCACCGACGCCTACCGCGCGATATTCGAAGCAAACTTCTTTGGCTGGCACGACCTGACCCGCCGGGTGATCCCCGTGATGCGTGCTCAGGGGCATGGGCGGCTGGTGTTCAACTCGTCCGTTCTGGGCTTTGCCCCCATGAAATGGCGCGGCGCGTACAATTCCACCAAATTCGCTCTGGAAGGCATGGTGGACACCCTGCGCTTGGAAATGGACGGCACCGGCATCCACTGCGTTCTGATCGAACCGGGCCCGATCAAGACCCGCATCCGCGAAAACTCGATCCCCCATTTCGAAAAGTGGGTCGATTGGGAAAGCTCGGTCCGGGCGCCCGAATACCGCTCGGGCCTTCTGGACAAGCTCTACAAAGGCCAGGACGGCGGCATGTTCGAATTGCAGCCCTCTGCCGTGACGGCCAAGCTGATGCGCGCTCTGACCTCCTCTCGTCCGCGCCCCCGCTACTACGTCACCACTCCGACCTACATCATGGGCGCTCTCAAGCGTGTTCTGACCACCCGTGCGTTGGACCGCGTCCTGTCCAAAGGATAGCGTGGCCTTTCCATCCTTGCTCCGCCACCTACATCGCCCCTGACACGAGGGAACCACCACCATGCTCAACGATCCACTTTTCATCGTCGCCGGCATTGCCGTGCTTGCTGTGCTTGCCATCCTTATGTTCGGGATCGGCACCTTCGCCAAAGGCGGCGAGTTCAACAAACGCAACGCGAACAAGATCATGCGCTGGCGCATCGGGGCGCAATTCGTTGCCGTCCTGCTGATCCTGCTGTTCGTCTTCATCCGCCGCCAGACCGGAGGCTGA
>JAHDCH010000078.1:7419-10577 GCA_020629995.1 Pseudaestuariivita sp.
TCCGCTCTGGCCGCGCATCTGCACCTGTGCCGCACCGTGTCGCGCCGGGCCGAACGGCTGACCGTTGAACTTGCGACGATGGAATCGGTCAACCCTGCGGCGGTGAAATACCTCAACCGCCTCAGCGACTGGTTCTTTGTCGCCTCCCGCGTGGCCAATGGCGGCGGTGCGGATGACGTGCTCTGGGTTCCGGGCGCCAACCGCTGAGGCACGTGTAGGATGGGTGCTCGCCACCCATCCCCCGGTTTCCGATACCGGCCTGCCATTCGCAAAACGCGACGTCGCGACGCGCTAACATGACGATTTTGCCCTGTTTCGGCCCGGCCCAAGGCGCTATCACCGCCGCAATGAAGTCTGTCCACCAGGAGAAACGCCGATGAAGGTCCTCGTGCCCGTCAAACGCGTGATCGACTACAACGTGAAAGTCCGCGTCAAAGCGGACGGCTCCGGTGTCGATCTCGCCAACGTCAAGATGTCGATGAACCCGTTCGATGAAATCGCCGTCGAAGAGGCGATCCGCCTCAAGGAAGCCGGCAAGGCCGACGAAATCATCGCCGTCTCGATCGGCGTCAAGCAGGCGCAGGAAACCCTTCGCACCGCCCTGGCCATGGGCGCCGACCGCGCGATCCTGGTTGTGGCCGCCGATGACGTCCACACCGATATCGAGCCTCTCTCGGTCGCCAAGATCCTCAAGGGCATCGTCGACGAAGAGCAGCCGGGCCTCGTCCTGTGCGGCAAGCAGGCGATCGACAACGACATGAACGCCACCGGCCAGATGCTGTCTGCGCTGATGGGCTGGTCCCAGGCGACCTTTGCCTCCGAAGTCGACATCGATGGCGATCATGCCACCGTGACCCGCGAAGTCGATGGCGGCCTGCAGACCATCAAGGTCTCCATGCCCGCGGTCATCACCGTTGATCTTCGCCTGAACGAGCCGCGCTATGCCTCGCTGCCCAACATCATGAAGGCCAAGAAAAAGCCGCTGGATGAGAAAACCGCCGCCGATTACGGCGTCGATCCCGCCCCGCGCCTCGAGATCGTGAAAACCACCGAACCCGAAGCGCGTGCTGCGGGCATCAAGGTGGGCTCGGTTGACGAGCTGGTCGAGAAACTCAAAGAAGCAGGAGCTGTGTAAGATGGCCGTTCTTCTGATTGCCGAAGTCTCGGGTGGCGAGCTGAACGCCGATGCCACCGCCAAGGCTCTGACCGCCGCCAAGATGATGGGCGACGTCACCATCCTGTGCGCCTCGAACGGCTGCCAGGGCGCCGCCGCCGAAGCCGCCAAGCTGGACGGCGTGGCCAAGGTGCTGTGCGCCTCGGACGCCTCCTATGGCAACGACCTCGCCGAACCCGTGGCCGCTCTGGTGGTCTCGCTGGCTGGCGACTACAGCCACATCGTCGCGCCCGCGACCGCGGCTGCCAAAAACGTCCTGCCCCGCATCGCGGCCCTGCTCGACGTGATGGTGGTCTCGGACATCTCGGGCGTTGTCGATGCCGACACGTTCGAACGCCCGATCTACGCCGGCAACGCGATCCAGACGGTCAAGTCTTCGGACGCGACCAAGGTCGTCTCGGTCCGCACCGCGACCTTTGACGCCTCCGGCATGGGCGGCTCCGCCTCGGTCGAGGAAATCGGCGCTGCCGACAATCCCGGCCTGTCCGAATGGGTCGAAGACAAGGTCGCCGCCTCCGACCGCCCCGAGCTGACCTCGGCGGGCATCGTCGTTTCGGGTGGCCGTGGCGTCGGGTCCGAAGATGATTTCAAAATCATCGAAGCCCTGGCCGACAAGCTGAACGCCGCCGTTGGCGCTTCGCGCGCCGCCGTCGACTCGGGCTATGCTCCCAACGACTGGCAGGTCGGCCAGACCGGCAAGGTCGTCGCGCCGGATCTCTACATCGCCTGCGGCATCTCGGGTGCGATCCAGCACCTTGCCGGCATGAAGGACAGCAAGATCATCGTCGCCATCAACAAGGACGAAGAAGCCCCGATCTTCCAGGTCGCCGACTTCGGCCTCGTGGCCGACCTGTTCGACGCCGTACCCGAACTGACCGCCAAGCTGGGCTGACGCCCCTCACGATTTTTCGCCGAAAAATCGCTGTCACAAAGGCCCCGCCCAACATCGGCGGGGCCTTTTTCGTTCAGCTCTCCATCGCTTTGCGCACGCTGCGTGACAGGGCCGCCGCCACCTCCGCCTGCCCTGCGGGACCCAGCAGCTCGGCCGCCATCGGCTCTTGCATCGGCGCATAGACCATACCCCTCAGGTTGGTCGCGCGGGCTGCGGGGCTGATGTTGGCCTCCACCAGCTTGGTATCCTCGTAACGCGCCAGCATCTGGCGATCGACGAACAGCGCACCCCCGCGCATCTTTTGCTCTCCGCTGTCGACCAGCGGTGCATCTGCGATCCGCACCAGCACCACTGGCGCCTCCAGCCCCTCGATCAGCTGGTCCATCGCGCGGACCCATGCCGCCTTCAGCTCGGTCACCACGGTCGCGAACCTGTCCCTCGATACCTGCCTCAGCCTCAGCAGCAGCGCTCTTGTGAAATGGTATTCGGTGAAATCCACCTCCGGGTACAGCCGTTCCAGCAGCTCTGTGGGGGCTATGAACCGGTCGTTCCTGCGTGGATGCACCCGGAAATAGCCATTGCTGACCGTGTGCGCGCCCATCACCTGCACCACCCGGCACCCCGCCATGTTCGCCACGCCCTGTATGCCTGCATCCCCGGCAAAGGCACCCAGCCCTGCGTTCACCACACCCAGATTGACCACCGGTCGCCCGATCACCTGCTCCAGGATATCCGGAAATGGCTCGGGCACGAATTTGCCAAAGGTCTCTGTCCCGCCCAGACACGCGACATGCTCTGGGCCAATCTGTTGCTCGGGACCCCGCATCACCAGCTGCGATACTCCGTACCTGCACGGCAGGTAGTCCAGCGCACCCAGCGCTGCATACTCGAAAGCCATGTTTCAATTCCCCAATCTCACCGCCATCAGGACTAGCCCCCATCCCTTACCGAACCTCTAAACGTAAAAAGCTCCGCACCCCGCTTGAGAGCGGCGCTCCGCGCGCCTATGCTGCGTCTGCACAGGGCCACAGGGGCATAGCTTTCATGGACATCCAGCGGATCGGCGTGATTGGCGCAGGCCAGATGGGCAAC
>JAHDCH010000079.1 GCA_020629995.1 Pseudaestuariivita sp.
CAGGTTCTGGCCCGCAAGTACCGGCCCGAAACCTTTGCCGATCTTGTCGGCCAGGATGCGATGGTGCGCACCCTCAGGAATGCGTTCGAGGCCGACCGGATCGCGCAGGCCTTCATCATGACAGGGATCCGCGGCACCGGCAAAACGACCACGGCGCGGATTATTGCCAAGGGGATGAATTGCATTGGCCCCGACGGATCAGGCGGGCCCACGACCGAACCTTGCGGGGTGTGCGAACACTGCGTGGCGATCATGGAAGGCCGCCATGTGGACGTGATGGAAATGGACGCCGCCTCGCGGACCGGGGTGAACGACATCCGCGAAATCATTGACAGCGTGGCCTACCGTGCGGCGTCGGCCCGGTACAAGATCTACATCATCGACGAGGTGCATATGCTGTCCACCTCGGCCTTCAACGCGCTGCTCAAAACGCTCGAGGAGCCGCCGGCGCATGTGAAATTCATCTTTGCCACGACCGAAATCCGCAAGGTACCGGTCACCGTGCTGTCGCGCTGTCAGCGATTTGACCTGCGCCGGATCGAACCCGAGGTGATGATCGCGCTCTTGCGCAAGATCGCCACGGCAGAGGGCGCCCAGATCGCAGAGGATGCTCTGGCGCTGATCACCCGGGCTGCCGAAGGCTCGGCCCGGGACGCGACATCGCTGCTGGACCAGGCGATCAGCCATGGGGCGGGCGAGACGACCGCGGACCAGGTCCGCGCAATGCTTGGGCTGGCCGACCGGGGGCGCGTGCTGGACCTGTTCGACCTGATCATGAAAGGCGACGCGGGCGGTGCATTGACCGAGCTGGGCGCACAATATGCGGACGGAGCCGACCCGATGGCGGTTCTGCGTGATCTGGCCGAAGTCACGCATTGGACTTCGGTGGTCAAGATCACGCCGGATGCGGCGGACGATCCGACGATCAACCCGGACGAACGCGCACGGGGCCAGGCCATGGCCGAAGCGCTGCCGATGCGCGCGCTGACACGCATGTGGCAAATGCTGCTCAAGGCGCTTGAAGAGGTCTCGGCCTCGCCCAACGCGATGATGGCCGCGGAAATGGCCGTGATCCGCCTGACCCATGTCGCCGATCTGCCCAGTCCCGAGGATCTGGTGCGCAAACTGCAAAGCGCGCCGCCGGGTGGTGCCCCCTCACCGGGCCCGTCCGCGCCCGCCTCGGGCGGGCCGGGCGCATCAACCGGAGCCATGGCCCCCTTGCAGCGAGGCGCTCCGCAAGGTGCGACGAGCGGGCCGGTCGCCACCGCAGCCGCGCCGGACACCGATCAGGCGCTGGCCCGCTTTCCGACGTTCGACCACGTGGTCGAACTGATCCGCGCTCACCGCGATGTGCGCCTTCTGGTCGATGTCGAAACCGGCGTCCGACTGGCCGCCTATCAGCCTGGGCGGATCGAATTTGTGCCCGCGCCGGGCGCGCCCGCCGACCTGTCGCAGCGCCTTGGCGCGCGGCTTCAGGCCTGGACCGGAAACCGCTGGGCGGTAAGCCTTGTGAACCAAGGTGGCGCCGATACGATCGCCGATGTGCGAGACGCCGCCCGTCTTGCGCTGTTTTCCGAAGCCGAGGCACACCCGATGGTTCAGGCTGTGCTTGCGACATTTCCCAAGGCCAAGATCACCGAGGTGCGTACGCTGGAAGACATCGCAGCCGATGCCGAAGTAGAAGCCCTGCCAGAAGTCGAAGACGAATGGGATCCGTTCGAGGACGAGTGACACCGCACGGTACCACAGCAGCCGACATTCCCGTGTTGATCGCGCTGAACCGGCTTGTGCAGAGCTGGCATGTCGAGGCATAATCTGACCGGTTCAGAAAAGACGTGCCAACAAGCAGCCTCGCCAGATTTTTAACCAATACTCTGCGCGACGCCGCGTGCTTTGTCTGGATAGCCGACACGCGCGCATATCCGTCCGCCATATTTCAAGAACGCGACGCAACGCCGGTCAATCATACAAGGCAACGCATGTGCAACGAACATACCGTCACGGCACCGCACATATGGCGGGATGGCCTTTGCAGCACCCTTGTGGCGCAAGCCGAAGCATGCGCACGCAGTCTGGAGGCACTCGAGCCGGCTCTGCACAGCTGGGCGACCAACACGGGGGCCATGCGTTTTGCGAAAAGAACGGGCTGAGCAAACCCGCCACTGGTACGCCAAATGCTTGTGACCGCACCGCGCGCGGCGTATCTGTTGTCCCAACCGCACCCCACGAGGAGACGAGCACATGTTCAAGGGACTGGGCCAGATGGGCGATATGGCCAAGATGATGAAGGCCGCTCAGGAAATGCAGCAAAAGATGGCCCAGCTGCAGGACGACATGCATTCCATGATGGTCGAGGGCCAATCGGGCGCGGGCCTGGTCAAGGCAACCTGCACCGCCAAGGGCGAGCTGACCGGGCTCGACATCGACCCGTCGATCTTCAATGGCGATGACAAGGAAGTCGTCGAAGACCTGATCCTGGCCGCGATCAAGGACGCCCAGCAAAAGGCAACCGACAAGGCGCAGGAAGAAATGGGCAAGCTGACCGAGGGCATGGGCCTGCCCGCGGGCATGAAGCTGCCGTTCTGAGCGCCGCCTTGATGCGCCAAGTGGTCGGCGCCGCTGCGCTTGTGCTGACCCTGATGCTGGTGCCGGGCCTTGTGCGGGCCCAGCACTGGATCACCCGCGACGTGTGCGACTTTGACACGCCGATGGTGCATGCCGACCTGATCGGTGCGCAAAACCTGGCCGAGATGCGCATGCGCGCAGACGCGGTTCCGAACAGCCACGGCAGGCTGTGGCGCGTGACCTCGGACACAGGCGCGGTGTCGCATCTGTTCGGCACATTGCACAGCAGCCACGCCGCGATCCTGGATCTGCCCGATGACGTCATTGCTCTGGTGCGCGGTGCGCGGGTCGTGTCGCCCGAAATAGACTTTACCGCGCCGACCCGCCGCCATGTCGAGGCACGCCGGTCGCGCAGCCAGATCTGGCGCCCCTTGCGCAGCCGTGAAACATTCGATGACGTCGACCTGCCGGCCGAAGTGCGCGAGGCTATCCGCGCGCGGTTTGGCGCGCTCGGCTGGGGCCTCGATGCACCCGACAGGCTGACATTGGGCGCGGTGGCCGAAGTATTGCTGTCGGACCCCTGCGAAGACTTCACCGCCGGCGTGCTGCCGCAACTCGACAATCTGATCTTCACGTTGGCGCATATCGCGCGCATCCCGGTGAGCGGGCTCGAACACCCGAACGCCTTCCTGACCGAGATGAACAAACACGCGCGTCAGGACACCGCCCTTGCGGTTGTGGCGACATATGGCGCCTATCTATTGCCGCAAGAGGATGCACGTGGGCGCGCCACCTTGACCGCGCTCTATCTGCGCGGAGAGCTTGCGTTGATGTCCGAACTGGACCGCGCCTATTTGCAGGACGTCTACGGCAGCAACCGGGGCGCGGCTTTTCACGCCGAAGTTGACGCCTATCTGATCGATGACCGCAATCGCGCGTTTCTTGAGGCTGCGCGCGCCGATCTCGATGCCGGGGGGCTGTTCATGGCCATCGGCGCCGGTCACTTGCCGGGTGACGCGGGGATGGTCTCGCTTTTGCGCGAGGCCGGGTACACGGTGGCCCGCCGCCCCCTGCCACAAGAGGTGCGTCCATGAGCGGGACCCGAGACATCGAAGCGCTGATCGAGCTGATGGCCAAACTGCCGGGCCTGGGCCCGCGGTCGGCCCGGCGGGCGGTGCTGCACCTTATCCGCAAGCGGGCCCTGCTGTTCACACCGCTGGCTGACCTGATGGGCGAAGTCGCGGCCTCGGCGCGCGAATGCCTGAACTGCGCGAATGTCGGCACGACCGACATCTGCGACATCTGCGCCAGCGAGAAACGCGCCAACGGCCAGCTTTGCGTGGTCGAGGATGTCGCGGATCTCTGGGCGATGGAGCGCGCCGGTGTGTTCAAGGGCCGCTATCACGTTCTCGGCGGGACGCTGTCGGCGCTGGACGCCATCGGGCCCGACGAATTGCGCATCCCCAAGCTGGTGGACCGCGTCACCAGCGAAGAGGTGACCGAGGTGATCCTGGCCCTGAACGCAACAATCGACGGGCAGACCACCGCCCACTACATCGCCGACCAACTGGAAGGTCGGGCCGAACTGACCTCTCTTGCCCAGGGCGTTCCGATCGGCGGTGAGCTGGATTATCTGGATGACGGCACGATCACGGCCGCGCTGAACGCACGCAAAAAGCTCTGAAGCCTGCCGTTTTTTGCGCAGCACCCGTGATGGCTGGATCGGTGCCTCAGCTTTTTGCGGATTGACTCAGCGCGCAAGCAGCGCGCGCGCGGCGGTCAGGATGCTGTCCTCGCTGGGCAAGGTGGCGCCGTAGGCCGGACCAGTCGCGATAAAGCTGTCCTCGGCCGTGTGGCGGGCGATGCGCGTCTTTCCCTGTTCTGCCGCCCAGGTCATCAGCGCTTCGGACACGTTGCCGGAGCGGCGGCATTCATCGACAAACAGCACGCTTTGCACACCCTGCAGCGCTGCATCCAGCGCCTGAAACGGCAACGGGGCAAGCCAGCGCAGATCGATCACGCGGGTCTTGTGCCCGTCGTTCTCCAGCCGCGCGGCAGCCAGCCGCGACAGGCGCACTCCGTTGCCGTAGGTGACCAGCGCAATCTCGCTGCCTTGCCCGGTCTGCCCGATCTCACCCAGCGGGATGCGCTGATCGTGATCTTGCGGATAGACGTCCATCCAGCCGCCATCGCCGGGGGCCAGGTCGCGCTGCGGATAGAGCGCGATCGGTTCAAGAAACACCACGACGCGCGCCTCTTCCCGGGCCAGCCGGACCGCTTCGCGCAGCATCAAAACGGCGTCGCGCCCGCGCGACGGGCAGGCGAGGATCAGACCCGGAATGTCGCGCAGCACCGCAAGCGAATTGTCATTGTGGAAATGCCCGCCAAACCCTTTTTGATACCCCAACCCCGCAATGCGCAGCACCATCGGATTGGTGAACTGGCCCCGGCTGAAGAACGGCAGCGTCGCCGCTTCGCCGCGCAGCTGGTCTTCGGCATTGTGCAGATAGGCAAGGAATTGAATCTCCGGGATCGGGATGAACCCGTTGTGCCCAAGACCAATGGCCAGACCCAGGATCGCCTGCTCGTCGAGCAGCGTGTCCATCACCCGGTCGCGGCCGAACCGCGCCTGCAGCTTTTGCGTCACGCCATAGACGCCACCCTTGGCGCCGACGTCTTCGCCCATCACGGTGATTTCGGGGTGGGTCATCATCAGATCGCTGAGCGTCCAGCCAATCAGGCGGCTCATGGGCTGCGGATCGGCCATGGCGCGGGCATCCGCGCCCAGAAGCCGGGCGCGCGTTTCGGCATCGGGCCCGTTGCGCCGCATGCATGCCCGCGGCGGCGGCACGATGGTGGACATCACCGCCTTAGCATCCGGCAGACGTTCGATGGTGCCCATGCCGCGCGCCAGCGCGACTACATGCGCCTCGGTCGCCTCATAGGCACTGCGCGCATCGCTGCGTGGCAGAACGCCTGCGTCATCCAGCAACCGGACCGAGTGCAGCAAAGGGTCGTTGGCCTCGTCCGCCTCGACCTCTTTTCGGGGCAGGTAGGCGGTGGCCACGTCCGGGCCGGCATGCCCGTAGAGGCGCACCGTCCGCACATGCAACACGCCGGGTTTGCGTGTGCGGCGGATCCAGTCAGCCAGCTCTTGCGCTTTGGCAAAGGTGTCGTAGATGTCCAGCCCGTCGGCGGCGACATACCGCAAGCCCGGACGCGCGGCGACGCTGGCTTCGACCCAGCCTTTCGGCGTTTTGGTCGAGATGCCGATGCCGTTGTCTTCGCACACGAACATCAGTGGCAAAGGCGTATTCTGCACGGCGGTCCAGCCTGCGGTGTTCAACGCACCCTGCGCCGTGGAATGGTTCAGCGACGCGTCCCCGAATGAACACAGGACGATCCCGTCGTCCGCCAAAACGCGATGTTCGGGCGGGTGCCGGCGCGCGAGGCCAAGGCTGAAGGCCGCGCCCACCGCCTTGGGCAGATGCGACGCGATGGTCGACGTCTGCGGCGGGATCATCAAAGGGCGGCTGCCCAGCACCTTGTGCCGTCCGCCGCTGATCGGGTCTTCGGCCGCGCAGGCAAAGCTGAGGAGCATGTCCCCTGTCCCGTCCTGCCCTGCCATGCGGGCGCGCATCAGCTGAAAGGCTGCATCGCGGTAATGCAGAAAGGCGATATCGTCTGTGCGCAGCGCGGCGGCGACCGCTGCCATCCCCTCATGCCCGGACGACCCGATTGTGTAGAACCCTGCGCCCCGCGCCTGCATCCTGCGGCTTTCGCGATCCAGCGCCCGCGCGGTCAGCTGCGCCGCGAACACATCCCGCGCCAGCTGCGGGCTCAGCCCCGGCACAGGCGCGGCGCCCTCGGGCAGGTTACCGCTTGCAGTGCGATCGAGGAAATTCTGATGGACGATCTCGACCCGGTCGGACATACACGGCTCCTGCTTGGACATGCCGACCCTAGCGGCGGCGGGTTTGGGCTTCAACACGGGTGACAAGCTGACAATTTACCGACATGTTATCGGCGTCATCACAGCCGGAGACCCCCGATGTCCGACCATGAAAAGCGCCGTATCGTATCCTCTCGTCACCTTGCGGATGGCGAGGGCTGGGAGGCGTCGGAATTTGAGTTCGGTCTGATCGTCGCGTCCAACGCATTTCAACGCTGGATGGTGAAATGCATGAGCGCCGCGGGACACCAGGACCTGACGCCGCTGGATATCCTTGTGCTGCACAACGTCAACCATCGCGGCCGCGACAAACGGCTGAGCGACATCTGCTTTATCCTGAACGTCGAAGACACGCATACGGTGAACTACGCTTTGCGAAAACTGCTTAAGGCCGGATTGCTGGTGTCGGAAAAGCGCGGCAAGGAAGTGTTCTATGCCACCTCGTCGGATGGCGCGGCGCTGTGCGACACCTATCGCCGGGTGCGCGCGCAATGCCTGCTGGAGGGGTTGGCGCGCATGGATCTGACCGGCGATGACCTGCGCGAGATTGCCGCAAATTTACGCGCCTTATCAGGGCAGTACGACCAGGCAAGCCGGGCCGCCGCCAGCCTGTAAGGCAGATTTCCGCGCAATTGGAGCCGATTTGGAAACACAGCTTCCGCGGCGAAAATGGGGCAGTTTCCTTGATTTGAGGCAATTTTTTGTCGAATACGAGGGTGGGTAATCGTGTCGGCATCCTGTCTGTTTTGTCTGGCGCGAGGGGTTTCTATTTTGCCGGGGTGCAAAACAATGAAGAAACTGACGATTGCAGCGGCCGCATTGGCGCTGATGGCAACGCAGGGCACGGCCGGTGGTCACAGCCAGCAAGGATACAACTCGGGTCACGTGGTGCAGCACAGCATGGCGGCGCCGACTGGCGTGCGCGTGCAGATCATCTGCTGGCGCGGACCGCTCAAAAAGGTCTGGGTCGACAAGCCCAAGGACATGTTCATCAACTCGCTGGTTGCTGCCGGCCTGTCGCAAACCGCCGCAACCGGTGTCGCGTTTCAGGTGTGCCGTAACCCCGCTCTGGTGAACAACCCTGCCGGGCTCAAGGCGGAAACCATGCGCCTGATCCAGCAGCACCGCCCGCAGCGCGTGCAAAGCTGGTAAGCCGCGTCATTCGATGACGTCGAAGACGTCCGAAGCCTGTGCTTCGGGCGTTTTTTCTTTCAGGACCCTGGCTTCGATCCAGGTGTGGGCATGGCCCGGAAAACCGCGGCCAAACCGGCTGACCAGCTTGGAATAGCTAAAGCCCAGGTCGGACGCCTTGCACAGGCGTTCGCCGCAAGGATGGCGATGCACGGCAAGTCCTCCGCCCGCCGGGTGCAGCTTGTAACCCTTGGCCTGGAGGCGCGACTGAAGGTCCTCCCATCCGGTGCTGTGCGCTAGGTCATTGGCGAGGCGCGCACGCAAGGGCGCGATGAGCCGCTCATCCGCCCGATTGGGCGGCCTCGCATTGCGGGCGCGCGCAATTTCGTCTGACAGAAGGTTCCGCACCAATTGTCCCAGAGTGATGTCCCGCTCGCGCGCGATTTGCGCGCCCACATGCAGCATCTCGATCGGGACCTGTAGCGTGACTCTCTCCATACCGCACAGCATCGCGCGGCATGGTTAACAACTTGCTAAACGTCGAGCTCTTCGACAAATCGCGCGTTTTCCTGAATGTACTGGAACCGCAGCTCGGGCTTCTTGCCCATCAGCCGTTCGACCAGATCGCCGGTCTCGCCCGGTTCATCCTCGTCGATCGTCACCCGGATCAGCTTGCGCGTTTCGGGGTTCATCGTGGTGTCCTTGAGATCCTTGGCATCCATCTCGCCAAGGCCCTTGAACCGCGACACGTCAATCTTGCCTTTGCCGCCGAGGCCCTTTTCGAGCCACTCATCCCGCTCAGCCTCATCCAGGCAATAGACCCGCCGCGCGCCTTGGGTCAGGCGGTAGAGCGGCGGACAGGCCAGATACAGATGCCCTGCATCAATCATCGGGCGCATCTGGGTAAAGAAGAACGTCATCAGCAGCGCCGCGATATGCGCCCCATCCACATCGGCATCGGTCATGATGATGATCTTGTCATACCGCAGATCATCCACGTTGAACTTGGTCCCCAGCCCCACGCCCAGCGCCTGGGTCAGGTCGCTGATCTCGGCATTGGACCCCAGCTTGGACGACGCAGCACCCAGCACATTGAGGATCTTGCCCCGCAGCGGCAGCAGAGCCTGCGTTTTGCGGTCCCGCGCCATCTTGGCCGAGCCGCCCGCGCTGTCACCCTCGACGATGAACAGCTCGGTCCCGTCGCGGTTGGTGGCCGAGCAATCGACCAGCTTGCCCGGCAGCCGCAGCTTTTTGGTGGCGGACTTGCGCGCGGTCTCTTTCTCCTGCTTGCGGCGCAGGCGCTCTTCAGCGCGCAGCACCAGAAAATCGAGGATCGCGCCAGCCGCCTTGGTGTCCGCCGCCAGCCAGTTGTCGAACCGGTCGCGCACCGCGCCTTCGACCAGGCGCTGCGCCTCGACGGTGGCGAGGCGATCCTTGGTCTGACCCACGAACTCCGGCTCGCGGATGAAACAGGACACCAGAGCGCAGCCACCCGTCAGCAAGTCGTCGCGGGTAATCTGCGCGGCCTTGCGGTTGTTCGCCAGCTCACCATAGGCCTTGATCCCCTTGAGGATCGCCGCCCAAAAGCCCGCCACATGGGTGCCGCCTTCGGGCGTGGGCACGGTGTTACAATAGGACTGGATGAAACCGTCGCGCGCGGGCGTCCAGTTGATCGCCCATTCAACCTTGCCGGGGACGCCGAACTTTTCCTGAAACTCGACCGTTCCGGCAAAAGGTTTGTCCGCGTAGGTGCTCGCGCTTCCAAGCGTCTCGGTGAGGTAATCGGACAGGCCGCCGGGGAAGTGAAAGGTTGCTTCGGTCGGCGTCTCGCCATCTTCGATATGCGTCTTCCAGCGGATTTCGACGCCCGAGAACAGATACGCCTTGGAGCGCACCATCTTGAACAGGCGCGCGGGCTTGAACCGGTGCTTGCCAAAAATCTGCTCGTCGGCGTGAAAGGTCACGCGCGTGCCCTTCCAATTGGTCGCAGCGCCGATCTTTTCCACACCACCCAGCGGGTGCCCGCGCGAGAACCGCTGCTCGAACGCCTGACGGTCGCGCGCCACCTGCACCACCATCGAATCCGACAGAGCATTCACGACCGAGGCCCCCACCCCGTGCAAACCGCCCGAGGTCTGGTACGCCTTACCAGAAAATTTGCCGCCCGCGTGCAGGGTGCACAGGATCACTTCCAACGCAGATTTGCCGGGAAATTTGGGGTGCGGATCAATCGGGATGCCGCGCCCGTTGTCACGCACCGTGACTGAATAATCGTCGTTCAGCTCGATCTCGATCCGGTTGGCAAAGCCTGCCACCGCCTCGTCCATCGAGTTGTCCAGGATCTCGGCCACCATGTGATGCAGGGCGCGTTCGTCGGTGCCACCGATGTACATGCCCGGGCGCTTGCGCACCGGCTCCAGCCCTTCGAGGACTTCGATAGAGGTCGCGTCGTACCCGGACGTATCCGGCGCGGTCAACAGGTCGTCGGCCATGGCAGCTGCTCTGGTTTGTTCTTTGCCCGCATCATGCCACGCACGCGATGACGAAGAAAGAGGCCTCGGGGCACATGGTCAAAAAGAAAGCCCCGACGTGCCAAGCACACCGGGGCCACCATACCACCCGGACGGGAGAGGGCCGGGATCGCACGAGGGGCAAAATAAGCAATCGGGGTGGTGGTGACGATGGGACGATGTCAGCCACCGGAGGGAT
>JAHDCH010000080.1:0-3858 GCA_020629995.1 Pseudaestuariivita sp.
AAGCCCGGCGGGCAGCTTTGGCTGGTCGCAAACCGGCATTTGCCTTATGAACAGACGCTGGACGGCCTGTTCGGCCGGGTCGAGCCGCAGGCGCAACAGGACGGGTTCAAGGTGATCCGTGCCTCTCATCCCAAACCCCGGCGCAGGGGCTGAACCGCAAAAGGGCACGTGCCATGTCGTATTCCGTCGAAGGCAAGACCGCGATCATCACCGGCGCGGCCAATGGCGTGGGCCTCGCCATCGCGCGGCATCTGGCCCAGGCAGGCGCCAACGTGATGCTGGCCGACATGGACGAGGCGCGGCTTGCGGACGAATTGGGCGAGGCGCCCGAGGACGGCGCGATGCGCTATTTCGCAGGCGATTTGCGCAAGCGGCTGACAGTGGCCAACCTGCTGTCGGCCACGATCGAGGCTTTTGATCAGGTCGACATTCTGGTCAACGCCAGCCGGCAGGTCCTGCACACCGATCCGCTCGACACCGAGGACAGCTCGGTCGAGACGATGCTCGAGCAGAACTTCATGGCCGCCTACAAGCTGACGCAAACCGTCGCGCGGCGGATGATCAAACAGGCCGAAACACGCGAAGATGGTCAGGCGGGGGCGATCATCAATATCTCGTCCATCGCCGCCCGCCGGGTCCACCCCGAGCTGATGGGCTATTCGGTGGCCACGGCCGCGCTGGACCAGATGACGCGGTCGATGGCGGTCACTCTGGCGCCGCACCGGATCCGGGTGAACGCTGTCGCCTTCGGCAGCGTGATGAGCGCCAGCCTGCGCGGCGCGCTGAAGGGCGATTCGGCAGCGCGTGAGGATATCGAGGACAACACGCCCCTCGGCCGCATTGCCGGGCCGGGCGAGCTGGCCGAAACCGTGCAATTCCTGGCTTCTGAAGGGTCAGGGTTCATCACCGGCCAGATCATGACGGTGGATGGCGGGCGCACTCTGGTCGATCCGGTTTCGGCCGCTGCGCACTAACTGCGGTCCAATCTGAGTGATTGGCGTTGGTCGAGACGCGTGGTATCTGTCAGATAAATCTGACAGGAGGCGGGTCCGATGACCGTTCAATTTGACGCCGAAAAGACACGCGCCAGCGGGTGGTTTCGCCAGTTGCGGGACGACATCATCGCCGCCTTCGAAACGCTCGAGGCTCAGCACGAGACCGCAGCAGAAGCCGGACGCTTTGAGGTGACCGAAACCAGCCGCACTGCCGAGGATGGCTCGGACGCGGGCGGCGGTCTGATGAGCGTGATGCGCGGCGGCCGTGTGTTCGAAAAGGTGGGCGTCAACGTCTCGACGGTTTACGGCACGCTGGGCGCGCGGGCGCAAAAGGCAATGGCCGCGCGCGGCGTGCCGGGAATGGAGGACGACCCAAGGTTCTGGGCCAGCGGCATCAGCCTGGTGGCGCATATGCAAAACCCCCATTGCCCCGCGGTGCACATGAACACGCGCATGTTCTGGACCCCGCACGCCTGGTGGTTCGGCGGCGGGTCCGACCTGAACCCCTGCATCGAATACGACGCGGACACGGCCCATTTTCACGCCACGCAAAAGGCGCATCTGGATCCGCACGACCCCGAGCTGTACCCCCGGCTCAAGGCCTGGGCGGACGAGTATTTCTATGTCCCGCACAGAGGCCGCGCGCGGGGCGTGGGCGGCATTTTCATGGATGACCGCAACACCGGCGACTGGGAGGCGGATTTTGCCCTGACCCAGGACATCGGCCGGGCCTTTTTGCCGGCCTACGTTCCGCTGGTGGAGCGGCATCTTGATGACCCGTGGGGCGATGAAGAGCGTGACACCCAGCTGCGCCATCGCGGCCTTTATGCAGAATACAACCTGGTCTACGACCGGGGCACCAAGTTTGGCCTGGAAACCGGCCATGACGCGAACGCGGTCCTGATGTCCCTGCCCCCGCTGGCCAAGTGGCACTGACCTGAATGAGCGCCAAAGGCGCGCACGCACCTGTGGGGGCAGGCCCCCACACCCCCGGGTTGAGGGCGCTGCCCTCAAACTCCCGGGATATTTTCAGCCAGAAGAAGACCGCAAGGCCGCGAAGAAGGCTTTGAGCTGGGCCTCGGCCTCGGCCGACTGGATGCCATCGACCACTTCGGGGACGTGGTGGCATTGAGGGTGACTGAAAGTGCGGGGGCCATGGGCGACGCCGCCGGATTTGGGATCAGGCGCAGCATAGATCAGGCGGGCCAGCCGCGCCTGAGAAATGGCAGAGGCGCACATCGGGCAAGGCTCGAGCGTGACGGTCAGCGTCAGCCCGGTCAGACGCGGGGTTTTCAGCGCGGCACAAGCCGCGCGGATGGCAAGGATCTCGGCATGGGCGGTCGGGTCATTCCCCGACCGCATCGCATTGCGGGCCGTGGCGATCACCCGCGCCCCGTCCGAAATCACCGCGCCCACGGGCACTTCACCGGCGGCAGCGGCCTCGGCGGCCAGCGACAAGGCAAGGGGCATATGGGTTGAGAACATGCCCTTCCCGTGCGCCAATTGCCCGGCAAAAGCAAGCCGGAGTGGCGGGATATGCAACGAGGCATTTATGACCCGGACGATGAGGCGGACCTGTTTGACAGGTGTTCGGGCCCCTAGCGCAGGTGGAGCGTCGCAGCCTCGTTCGGGATGATCGGCCTGTGGCGCTGAGCCTGCACCCGCGCCCTGCCTGCCGGAACCGCGCCCGGTGGCGTGTTTGTCGACCTGATGGCGGGCACCGGCGAAGTCTGGGCGCATCTGCTGCGCAGGTATCCTGGCGCAGGCGAAATCCGGGCGCTGGATATCTCGGGCGGGATGCACAGGCAGGCAGGCAGGAGGCTGCACCAGTCAAAGGCGGACCGGATCAACCATATCAAGGCGTGCGTGCTGGTCGCGGCGGTGCCAAGGGCATCTGCGGATTGCGTGATCTCGACCTGCGGCCTCAGGACGTTCAACGCAGACCAGCAAAGACAGCTGGCGCAGCAGGTCGCCCGGCTTTTGAAACCCGGGGGCACGTTTTCCCTGATCGAGGCAAAAGATCCCGTGGGTTGGTGGCTTAGGCCAATCCACCCGGTTTACATGGGCCGATGCCTGCCCCTGATAGAAAGCCTGTTTTTGAACGGCGCACAGGATTTTGCGATGAACGGGACCTACAGGCGCAATTTCGGAACCTGCGCGGAATTCGCGGCTGCGCTGCGCGAAACGGGGCTTTAGGTGACCGGGGCGCGATACTTTTTCGGTTGCGCGACGGGGGCAAGCGGGCGAAAGCCTGACGCATGACTGGATCAAAACATGCGGGCGAACGGATCGCCAAGGTGCTGGCACGGGCCGGCGTTGCCTCGCGCAGGGAAGCCGAGCGGATGATCGCGACCGGCCGTGTCAGCGTGAACGGAAGGGTGATCGAGACGCCCGCGCTCAACGTGGTGCCTGCCGACAAGATCGCAGTAGACGGGAAACCGCTGGGCGCGCCCGAGCCCGAGCGCCTGTGGCTGTATCACAAGCCAACCGGGCTGGTGACCACGCACAAGGACCCGGAGGGGCGCGCGACGATCTTTGACGAGCTGCCCGAGGACATGCCCCGGGTCGTCAGTGTGGGGCGGCTGGACCTGAACTCGGAAGGGCTGCTCTTGCTGACCAATGACGGCGGGATCAAGCGCAAGCTGGAGCTTCCCAGCACGGGCTGGCTGCGCAAGTACCGCGTCCGGATCAATGGCCGGCCCAAAGACGAAACGTTCGAGCCGCTGCGCAAGGGCGTGACGGCGGATGGTGAGCGGTTCCAGCCCATGCAGGTCACGCTGGATCGCCAGCAAGGCGCGAATGCCTGGGTCACGGTGGGCCTGCGCGAAGGCAAGAACCGCGAGATCCGCCGCGCGATGGAGGC
>JAHDCH010000080.1:3958-10297 GCA_020629995.1 Pseudaestuariivita sp.
GCCGTTCTGGGCTTTGACAACCTGCTGTACATCTCGATCGAGAGCCAGCGCGCGCCGGTGGCGCAGCAAAAGGCGGTGCGGTTCTGGGGCATCATCATCGCGGTGGCGCTGAGGGTTGTTCTGCTGTTCACCATGATCCAGCTGATCGATGCGCTGGCAGAGCCATTCTATATCTTCCCCGAAGGCGGCTGGATCGAAGGCGGCATCAACTTTGCCACCTGCATTTTCCTCGTGGGCGGGGTGTTCATCATCTACACAGCCGTCAAGGAAATCAGCCACATGCTGACGATCCATGACCTGAGCACGGATGTCGAAGCCAAATCAGGCAAGTCGGCGCGTCAGGTTGTCCTGCTGATCGTTCTGATGAACCTGATCTTCTCGTTCGACTCGGTGCTGTCGGCGCTGGCGATAACCGATGTCTTCCCGATCCTGGCGACCGCGATCCTGCTGTCGGGCCTTGCCATGCTGCTTCTGGCCGACGGCGTCACGCGGTTTCTGGAGAAAAACCGGATGTACGAAGTGCTGGGCCTGTTCATCCTGCTGATCGTGGGCGTTGTGCTGCTGGGCGAGGCAGGTGTGGCGGCGAGCCATGCGATGCACGACGACAGCCTCGCGCTGCATGTGTTTGGCTATCCGGTCGTGCCGATGTCCAAGACGACCTTCTATTTCTCGGTCATCGTGCTTTTCGCGGTTGAAATCATCCAGTCGGGATACACACGTAAGCTGAACCACGAGCGGCGCACAGGCGCACGCCACTAACCTTTGATCCGCGCGGCTGGCCGTGTAAGCTGGCCGCGCCTATGCCTTGGGGAACATGCTGCTGATGTCCGGAACCGCGATCCAGAAGATTGCCTATGTGGCCTTGCTTGTCGTGCTGTTTGGCGTGACCTCCGGCTGGCTGGGAGGCATGTGACATGGCCAAACGGTTTGGTGGTCAGTTCAGCCCCGATGGCACCCCGCCCGCCAAGGACGAGCCGCGCGCCTTTGATCGCGCGCGCGTCGATCCGGCAGGGGCAAGGTCGAATGTGCTGTTCATTCCGGCAGTCGTGCTGCTGTTCACAACGATCACCGATGGCCCGACGCCGATGGCCATGGGCCTTGTGGGCGCAGCGGTGCTGACGCTGGCGGCGTGGCTCTTGCGCGATGGCCTGCGGGCCGAGGCCGAGTTTCACAGCCGCAAGGTGGCCCGTCGTCCCGCGATCCCGCGCAAGATCTTTGCCTCGGTCCTCACCGGGATCGGCGCGGCGATTGCCACGGTGGCGCATCTGAATGCGCCCGATGTTCTGACGCCGGTGATCTTTGGCGTGGTGGCGGGCGTTTTGCATGTCACCGCCTTTGGTCTTGATCCGCTGAAATCCAAGGGGATGGAGGGCGTCGACACCTTCCAACAGGACCGCGTTGCCCGCGCCGTGCGCGAGGCGGAAACGCATCTGGCCGGCATGACCGACGCCGTGAAACGCGCAGGCGACCGTCAGGTCGAGGCACGGGTCGAGCGCTTTGCCGACAAGGCGCGCGAGCTTTTGCGCACGGTCGAAGATGATCCGCGCGATCTGACCGCGGCCAAGAAATACATGGGCGTCTACCTGCAGGGCGCACGCGATGCCGCCGTCAAATTCGCCGATATCTATGCCCGCGACCGCGACGCCGGCGCACGCAGCGAATTCATGATGCTGCTCACCGATCTCGAAGAAAGCTTTGGCGCCAAGACGCGCAAGCTGCTGCTTGATGACAACTCGGACCTCAACATCGAAATCGAGGTCCTGCGCGACAGGCTGGCCCGCGAAGGGCTGCGCAACCGCTGAATTTCCCAGACAAAGAGGGACCATCCATGTCTGAAATCACCCGCCAAAAGGCTCAGGAAACGCTCGCACTGGTCGAGGAAGTCAACGCCGTCGTGCTGCCCGAACCCGCCGATGCAAACGCCATCGTCCCGCTCGAGGCTGCGGATGCGCCCGTGGGCGACGCGATCCGCGCCCGCATGGGCGAGCTGGACATGACCGACACGAACTCGATCGTCGCGTTCGGGTCGTCGGCGCAGGCCGAGCTGCAGGAGATCAGCCAGGCGATGCTGCAGGACGTCCGCAACAAAGACGTCGGCCCCGCCGGGGATTCCCTGCGCAACATCGTCACCACGATCCGCGGCTTTTCGGTCAGCGAACTGGACATGCGCCGCGAACGGTCGTGGTGGGAACGCCTGCTGGGCCGCATGGCCCCGGCCGCGAAATTCGCAGCCCGGTTCGAAACCGTGCAAGGCCAGATCGACAAGATCACCGATGACCTGCTGCGCCACGAAACGGTGCTGCTGAAAGACATCAAATCGCTCGACAAGCTGTACGAGAAAACGCTCAACTTCTATGACGAGCTGGCGCTGTATATCTCGGCCGGGGAAGAAAAGCTCAAAGAGCTGGACACCCGCGACATTCCCGCGATGGAAGCCGCCGTGCAGGCCGCCCCCGAAAACGAACAGGTGATGAAAGCGCAAGAGCTGCGCGACATGCGCGCCGCGCGTGACGATCTGGAACGCCGGGTGCACGACCTCAAGCTGACCCGTCAGGTCACCATGCAGTCGCTGCCTTCGATCCGTCTGGTTCAGGAAAACGACAAGTCGCTGGTGACCAAGATCAACTCGACCCTCGTCAACACTGTTCCCCTGTGGGAGACGCAGCTGGCCCAGGCCGTGACCATCCAGCGCAGCGCCGAGGCCGCCGCCGCCGTGCGCGAGGCCAACGACCTGACCAACGAACTGCTGACAGCCAACGCTCAGAACCTGCGCGAATCGAACAAGATGATCCGCGAAGAGATGGAGCGCGGCGTCTTCGACATCGAAGCCATCAAGCAGGCCAATGCCGACCTGATCGGCACGATCGAGGAATCGCTGCAGATCGCCGACGAAGGCAAGGCGCGCCGCGCCGCCGCCGAGGACGAGCTGAAGAAGATGGAAGCCGACCTGCGCGACACGCTCGCTTCGGCCAAATCGCGCCGCGATGGTGTGGGCGATACCGCCGGCACCTCGGTTCCGGCCAGCTAATATGGGATTTGGGCGCCTGATCCGCGCAGGGCTCGCCTGCGCCGCGCTCGCCGGTCTTGTGGCCTGCGACACGGTGGCCAACTGGCCCACCAAACAGGCGCCCAAATCCTCCGCCCGCCCCGAATTGCGGCCCGACCGGCCCAAGGCCCCTGCCCCGGCGCCCGCGCCCGTCGCTGCGCCATCAGCGGAAAGCCGGGCCCTGGCCGAATATTACAAACGGGTCGAAAACGATCTGGTCGCGCGCGGCCTGCTGCGCGTGGATGGCGGCGGGATCGACACGCCTTATTCCGAGGTCGACGTGATCCGCAATTTCGAGCGAATCGCCTTCTACGACGAATACGCCCGGGGTGGTGGCTTGCAGCGGTCCGATGGATCGCCAAGCCGGCTGAAACGCTGGACAGGCCCCATCCGGATCAAGACCGAGTTCGGCGCGCTGGTGCCCCCTTCCCAGCGCAGCGCAGACAATGCCGAGGTCGCACGCTATGCCGCACGGCTGGCGCGCGTAACCGGCCATCCGATCAGCACCACATCGGGGGCCGACGCCAATTTTCACGTCTTCTTTGTCTCGGAAGACGACCGGGCATCCATGCCGGCCCGCATCCGGCAGATCGTGCCCAACATCAACCCCACCGCCATGGCGCTGTTCCGCGAATTACCAAGGTCGATCCATTGCTTTGTGATCGCCTTTTCGACCAGCAACGAAGGCTACAATTACGCCCACGCGATCGCCTTGATCCGGGCCGAACACCCCAGCCTGCTGCGCCGGTCGTGCATCCACGAAGAAATCGCCCAGGGCCTTGGCCTGGCCAATGACAGCCCCCGCGCGCGTCCGTCGATCTTTAACGACGATGACGAATTTGCGCTGCTGACCACCCATGACGAAGAGCTGCTGCGCATGCTCTACAACCCGCGCCTGCGCCCGGGCATGAGCCTGGATGAGGCGCGCCCGATCTATTCGGGCCTTGCCAGCCGCCAACTGGGCCAGGCCTTGTAGCCGCGCGCAGCCGGCCCCACATGCCACTTGCCCGGCTGCGGGGAAACCTGCACCTTGGGCGCAAAGTTTTGGAAGGACCTGACACATGGGTATTTTTGATTTCCTCTCGGGTGAGTTCATCGACGTCATCCACTGGGTGGACGACAGCCGCGACACGATGGTGTGGCGGTTCGAACGCGAGGGGCACGAGATCAAGTACGGCGCCAAGCTGACCGTGCGCGAAGGTCAGGCCGCCGTGTTCGTGCATGAAGGCCAGCTGGCCGATGTGTTCACCCCCGGGCTCTACATGCTCGAGACGAACAACATGCCCATCATGACGACGCTCCAGCACTGGGATCACGGCTTCAAAAGCCCGTTCAAGTCCGAGATCTACTTCGTCAACACCAACCGCTTCACGGACCTGAAGTGGGGCACCAAAAACCCCATCATGCTGCGCGATCCCGAATTCGGGCCAACCCGCATCCGCGCCTTTGGCACCTACACGGCCAAGGTCACGGATCCTGCGCGCTTCATGTCCGAAATCGTCGGCACCGATGGCGAATTCACCACCGACGAGATCTCCTTCCAGATCCGCAACATCCTGGTACAGGAATTCAGCCGCACGCTTGCCGCCTCGGGTATCCCCGTGCTCGACATGGCCGCCAACACGCGTGAAGTCGGACAGCTGGTTGCCAAGGCGATCTCGGGCACGATGGAGCAATACGGCATCACCCTGCCCGAGCTGTATATCGAGAACATCTCGCTGCCCCCCGCCGTGGAAAAAGCGCTCGATGAACGCACGTCGCGCGGCATCGCAGGCAATCTTGATGAACACATGAAATGGAAAGCCGCCGAAGCCATGGCTCAACCAGGCAGCGCCGCGGGTCAGGCGATGGGCATGGGCATGGGCGCGGGCCTTGGCATGCAGATGGGCGGCGCGATGGGCCCCTGGGGCGCGCAGGCCGCACCGCAGCCCGCCGCGGCCCCCGCACCGCCTCCGCCGCCGGTCGAACATGTCTGGCACATCGCCGAAAACGGCGAGACCAAAGGCCCCTTCTCCAAGGCCAAGCTGGCCGAAATGGCCGGCAGCGGTGCCCTGACCCGCGAGACATTCGTGTGGACCGCCGGCCAGGACGGCTGGAAAAAGGCCGACGACGTGACCGAGCTGGCACAGCTTTTCACCATCATGCCGCCCCCGCCCCCTCCGGGTGCCTGAGGCTCGGTCTTGAACACAGGCTGACTGGCGCAAGGCCGTCTGGCTTTGCGCCCTGCTGGGCTGGCCCTTGGTCGCCGGTCCGTTTCTCTTCCTCGCGTTCGGGAGCAGCCCCGGCTTCGCGCTGCAATGGCCGGCTATCTCGGCGGCCGTTGGCCTTCCCGTCGCAGCCCTTGCCGCCTGGACCATCGCCGCGCCCATCCTTGCGCGGGTGATACGACGCCCAATCTCATGGGGCCTTGCGGCCCGTTGGGGCGCGGCCATCGGCGCAATCATGGCCGGCATCAGCATCCTCATCGGCCGCCTCCGGGGGCTGGCAACATCCCGCGGCAACAGCCGTTAATTCAGCCGTGGCCCCGCAAGCGACCCGCTCGAAGTCGATGGCTTGCTCACGCTCAAAGGATGGCTGGGGCTGGCCCTGTCATCAGCCCTATTCATCGCCGGATACGTTCTGATCGCCTTGATCGTCCGTAAGGTGCTTGGCCCGGGACAATACTGGCCCTGCACCGGAGCTCTCCAAATCCCTGAAGACGCGCGCCCTTCCCTTCTCTGAGCCAGCCTCACAGCCGATACTGACTGACATGCACCGGTTTCGCGCACCCTTTGGGCTTCTTCTCTTTCCAAATATGGCAAAGCGACCGCTGGCATAAGCGCGGCGCTGGACCGTTTCGCACCTCACCTTTCTCCGCTGCCACAAGCGGAAGATCATGATTTTGAGACCCCGCCCACCTCGCAAGGTGCCTTTTCCACAGAAAAGTTGCGCGTGTCGGAAAAATTCAATTCACGGGTGATCGTCTATGAGTAGAGTTAATCTACGACAATTCACTCAAAGGAACTTTTCATGCCCCAATCCGATTTCAATCTTTCGCGGCGGCAGGCGCTGACTGCCTTCGGCGGAGCCGCCCTGTACACGTGGTTGCGCCCCATCACCGCAACTGCGCAACCCGCAGGCGCCGGGTTTGCCAGCCCACCAGAAGGCACGCTGATCCCGGCCGGGCAACCGATGTCGGATGCTTATCTCAAGCTGCTCAGGCAGTACCCCGACTTTGCCAACGCGCCTGCGCCTGACAGGCTTTATGCGCTGAACTGCGCGACGCGCCAGGGCGCTGATCTCTATGGCGTGTC
>JAHDCH010000081.1 GCA_020629995.1 Pseudaestuariivita sp.
ACGGCACAGCCGTTCAGCCCGGTGCCCGAATAGGTGATGTACAAAGGCGCGGTCGTAAAGCGCGTGGCGGGTTCCACCTCCATCCGCGCGGCATGGCCCCACTGGATCTGGCGGCGGCCATCGGGCAGCTCTTCGGCGATCATCCGGTGGCCACCCGACCAGCCGTAGTGAAAGCCGTAAACCTCGCCCGTTGTATTGGTTGCGCCGCGGCAGGGCACCAGAAGGCCCGGAAAATGTTCATGCCCCGTGCGGCCCGTGCGATTTTCGCGGTAGCGCATGCCGGGGGACCAGGGCGTGGTGTAGGGCTGAAACTCGCCGCACCAGCGTCCGGCAAAGTCGATCATTTCGTCCGACAGCTGCGGCGCGGGCAGCACGGGCGCGGCCAACCAGTGCAGGTGCACGGGGCGCGAGGCGGTCAGCTCGGACCAGCAGGTGATGATGCCCGAATGGGTGTCGGTCTCGAAATGCGCGCAAAGGGTCAGCGCATTTTCGGCATCCTCGTAGCACAGCGTCAGGCGCCCGTCCTCGGCCCGCTCGGAGACAAAGCAGAACTTGGGCAGCAGGGGCGTGCCGTCGGTGTCGCGCACGATCAGGCCGGGTTGGCCGGGAAAGGTGCGGCTGGCCTCGGGGCAGATCGACAGGTCGGGATGCTCGTCCAGCATGCCGCCGGTCACATCCAGCATGTTTGCCGATTGCAGCAGGTCCAGGTCTTCGCCTTCGGGCAGCGAAGGGCCCCAGTAGACCACCTCGGGCAGGCGATCGCGACGGGCGGCCAGGACGAGCGTCTGCCGCCCGTCATCCAGACGGGAATGTCGGTTCATCAGTGGTTCGGTCTTTTATTTCACAGCGCCAAGCGTGAGCCCGGCAATGAAGTGGCGTTGCATCAGAAAGAACATGGCAACAGGCGGGATTGCCGCGAGCAGCGAGGCCGCGGACACCAGGTGCCAATTGTTCACGAACTGGCCGTTCAGCGCACGCACCCCGGCGGTGATCGGCTTGGCCGATTCGCCCTGGGTCAGCACGTTGGCCCAGAAGAAATCGTTCCATACGAAGGTAAAGATCAGCACGGCAAGCGCGGCAATGGCCGGGCGCACGAGGGGCAGCACCACGTACCAGAAGATTTTCCATTCCTTGATGCCTTCGATCCGCGCCGATTCAATCAGGTCGAACGGCAGCGCCTTGATGAAGTTGCGCATGAACAGCGTGCAGAACCCCGTCTGGAATGCAGCATGGAACAGGAACTGGCCCGCGATCGTGTCATAAAGGCCCGTCTGCACCGACATGTCACGCACCGGGACCATCAGGATCTGGAAGGGGATAAAGTTGCCCGCCACGAACAGAAAGAACAGCGGCAAAGCCACACGGAACCGGTAGATCGCCAGAGCATAGCCCGCGAGGCACGCCAGCGAGACCGAGATGATCACCGTCGGCACGGTGATCATGACCGAGTTCAGCATGTATTGCGCAGCTTCGGACTGGGTGAAGACAGCGGTATAGTTTTCCAGCAGCTTGAATTCGGACGGCCAGCCGAACACGTTGCCCGAGTTGATGTCCTTGGCGCCGCGGATCGAGGTCAGCGCGATCGCCAGAAGCGGAAGCAGCCAGATGATCAGCGCGATGGGCAGAAAGGCCTGATAGCCGAAACGCTTGGCAGGGGTCGATTTTTCGATGGGGCGCGGGAACATCTCAGCGGCCTCCCTTCTCGTCCTGGTACATCCGCCACAGGAAGTAGCTGATGAAGATGAGCATGATGGCGAACAGCACAACCGCGATGGCCGAGCCATAGCCGTAGCGTTCGCCGTATTCGGAAATCGCGGTTTCGAACATGTAGTGCGACAGCACGTTGGTCGATCCGAACGGTCCGCCCTGGGTCATGATCGCGATCATGTCGAACGAGCGCAGCGCGCCGATCACCGTCACCACGACGGCGATGAAGGTCGCCGGGCGCAGCTGGGGCCACACGACGTACCACAGCATCTTCCAGCCTTTGGCACCATCAAGGCGGCCCGCCTCGATCTGGTCGGAGGCCACGTTGTTGAGGCCGGTGAGATAGAGGATCATGCAATACGCGATCTGCGGCCAGAGACCCGCGGCAATGATGCCATAGGTCGCAAATTCGGGCGAAGACAGGATGTCCGGCGGGCTGCCGACACATTTGAAGGTGACGTTGCCGACAAAGTTGACGGTTTCCTCGCAGTAGAAGGCTTTGTAGATCGAGCCCACGACGCCAAAGTCGGGGTTGTAGAACCAGCCAAAGATCAGGCCGACAACGACCTGAGAGATCACGAACGGGAAAAAGAACAGCGACTTGTACAGCCGCATTCCCGGGACCTCCTGGTTCAGAAACAGGGCGATGAACAGCCCGGCGGGCACCGCCAGCATGAACAGCACCAGCCACAGCACGTTGTTGACCAGCGATGTCCAGAAGTTCGGGTCGTCCCACAGCTTGACGTAGTTGTCGACGCCGACCCAAGTCGCGGTGGATTCGCCGTCAGCCGTGTAAAGGCCGTTCCATTCGAAAAAGGACAGGTAGAGCGATTCAAAGATCGGCCCCACCACGTAGATCGCAAAGAAGACCAGAGCGGGGGCCAGAAAGAACCAAGGAGCGATGGCAAGCTTGTTGCGCTGCATCCATGTGGCCTCGGTCGGCACGTTGGTGTCGGGCATGGTGGCGTGGGCCATGGCTGTCCTCGTGTGATCTTGGGCGCTGAAGGAGCGCGGCGCGGTCACGTGCTGTCAGAAGCACGCGGGGGCCGGCGATCCGGGATGGGGCGCGCAACGTCTGCGCGCCCCGGGAAAGGCAAAGCCTTACTTGTAGACCTCGGTCTGCACCTCATCGAGGCGCTCGAGCACTTCCATCTTGGTCGAGGTGTCCAGCATGAACTTCTGGAACCCTTCCATGCCCGCCTTGGCCATCGCGGCCGGTGCGTCACGGTCATAGAATTGTGCCAGACCGGTCGCCGAGTTCAGCAGCGCAAAGCCTTCCTGGATGAATTTGTCATCCGAGATGTCGGCCTTGGAGTTGATCGGCAGCTGGCCAATGGTCTTGTTCCACTGGGTCTGCACATCGGGACGCGCGACGAAGGCCAGGAATTTCTTGGCGTCTTCGACGTTTTTCGCGTTGGTCGGGATAAAGAAGGCGTCCGCGGGCGCTTCTTCGGCCGGTGCGATGGCAGGGTCGATAACCGGGAACGGCATGAAGTCGATCTGGTCTTCGGTCAGGCCGGCGTTCTTGTAGCCGTCAACCGAGAAGTTGCCCATCACGTACATCGCAGCGTCGCCGTTGGCGAAGGGCGCGATGGCGTCCTGCCAGCTCATCGAAGCGTGGTTTTCGACGAAACCGCACTCGTTGATCAGCTGTTCCCAGTTGTCGAACGTGGCGACGATGCGCGGATCGGTGTACTTGATCTCGCCCGCCGTCAGTGCGTTGTGCACGTCATAGCCGTTGGTACGCAGGTTGATGTAGTCAAACACGCCCGCTGCGGTCCACAGGAACTTGGTGCCGATGGTGAAGGGGGTCACGCCCACTTCTTTCATCTTGCCGCAGGCGGCCAGCAGTTCGTCCCAGGTTTGCGGCTCGGACAGGCCCAGCTTGTCGAAGATGTCTTTGCGGTAGTAGATGCCCCACTGGTAGTACGAGTAGGGAACGCCCCAGATCTTGCCGTCGCGCGACATGGTCGCCTTGATGGCCGCCAGGTCTTCGTTAAAGCCGTTGTCGGCCCAGACGTCATCAACCGGCTGGAACAGGCCCGCATCCACGAAGGGTGCCATGCGGTTGCCCGGGTACCACGAGGTCACGTCGGGCGCGTCTGCCGTCAGGAAGTTGCGGATCGCGGTCTTGTGCGCTTCGCGGTCGTTGATGTTGACGATCACGTTGATGTCGGGGTTCTCGGCCTTGAACTGGGCGACCGCGTCCTCAAAGCCCTTCTTGGGGCCGGGGTTCAGGTCGTCAAAGCTGATCACGAGGTCGCGCGCAAAAGCGGCGGGCGCCAGCAGGGCGATCGCCGCTGCGGCGGTGGTGAGTGTGCGGAACATGAAGTCCTCCCTTAGTTCCTATGTGCTGGGCGCGGTCCGGTCAGATCACCCGATTTTCGAGTTTCAAATAGTGGAACCACATCTCAACTATTGAAACTGTGCGGCACACTTGCTACCGATGTCAACAGTTTCGAGGTCAAAAATGGCCCGAAGCCGGGAGGAGACATGAACACGCAGGCCCAACCGCCGGCGGCCAGTGATGGCACGGTCGGAAAAGCGCTGGATGTACTGGATCAGGTGGCGGCCTATGGCCGTCCGGTCCGGTTTTCCGCGCTGCTCGAGGCCTCGGCCCTGCCCAAGGCAACGCTGTACCGGCTGGTGCAGACGCTGACGAATCAGGGGATGCTGGCCTACGATCCCGAACGGCAGACCTATGCCCTTGGCCTGCGCCTGGTGCGGCTGGCCCATACGGCGTGGAAGCAATCGTCACTGGCGCCCGTGGCGCGCCCGTTCATTGACGTGCTGGCCGAAGACGCCGGCGAAACCGTGCACCTGGCGCAGATGGATTCGGGTCAGGTCATCTATGTCGACAAGCGCAACGCGGCCGAGCCGATCGAAATGTTCAGCCAGGCTGGCAAGGTGGGTCCGGCCTATTGCACCGGTGTCGGCAAGGCGATGCTGGCGTACATGGGGCAAGAGGCGCGCGATGCCGCCATCGACCGCCAATCGTTCTACGCGCACACGCCTGCAACGCTCGATTCGCCGGAAAAGCTGCTGCGCGAGCTGGACCAGATCCGCGCAGCCGGTCACGCCTTTGACCGCGAAGAGCACGAGCCCGGCATCATCTGTATCGCCGCACCGATCCTCAGCTCTCCGGGGCGGGTGATCGGCGCGCTGTCGATCACCACCTCGACCCGGCGTCATACGCTGGACGAGCTGATCAATTTCCGACCGGCGCTGATCCGCGCCGCCGAAGCCATCGGAGCCGCCGCCCATGACTGGCAGTTCCCAACCGACACCTGACCCTAGGAAAGAGCGACCATGTCCGGAGTGACCCTGCAAAAAGCCATCAAACGCTACGGAGACGTTCAGGTCATCCACGGCGTCGACCTTGAAATCGAAAACGGCGAGTTCTGCGTCTTTGTCGGCCCGTCAGGCTGCGGCAAGTCCACTCTGCTGCGGATGATCGCCGGGCTCGAGGAAACCTCGGACGGGCAGATCAACATTGGCGCGCGCGATGTCACGCATGTTGATCCGGCCGAGCGCGGCGTGGCGATGGTGTTCCAGACCTATGCGCTCTACCCGCACATGAGCGTGCGCGACAACATGGGCTTTGGCCTCAAGATGAACGGCCACCCCAAGGACGAAATTGACGAAAAGGTCGCCAAGGCCAGCGCGATTCTCAAGCTGGACGAATACCTCGACCGCAAACCCGCGGCCCTGTCGGGCGGTCAGCGCCAGCGCGTCGCCATTGGCCGGTCGATTGTGCGGGGCCCCGAAGTTTTCCTATTTGACGAACCGCTGTCGAATCTCGATGCCGAGCTGCGCGTGGACATGCGCGTCGAGATTGCCCGCCTGCATGGCGAGCTGGGCAATACGATGATCTACGTGACCCACGACCAGGTCGAGGCGATGACGCTGGCCGACAAGATCGTCGTCCTGCGCGCCGGCCATATCGAACAGGTCGGCAAGCCGATGGATCTGTACAATGACCCCGACAACAAGTTCGTCGGCGGTTTCATCGGCTCGCCGCCGATGAATTTCCTGTCCGGCACGGTCAAGGGCGGAGCGGTCGACGTGCCGTCGCTGGGACGGGCAGTCCAGGTTTCGGCGACCCTGCCCGCCGACGGCACCGAGGTCATTCTGGGCCTGCGCCCCGAACATCTGTCGCTGACCTCCGATGGCGCGCTGAAGGTCACCCATGCCGAGGCGCTGGGCGGCATCGGCTATGCCTACCTGATGTCGGACCAGGACGAAAAGCTGGTCGTCGAGCATCGTGGCGACGCGGTTGTCGAAGGCGCATCGATGGGGGTGAGCTTTGACGCCGCCAACGTCTATGTCTTTGATGCCAAGACAGAGGCGCGCATTCGCTGATGTGTAGGATGGGTGCTCGTCACCCATCTTCCCCCCTTGCCCCGGAGCGCGGCGCGCGCCACCTTGGGGCATGACCTCTGCCCTCTTTGCCCGCATAGACGCCGCGCGCGAGGACCTGATCGCGCTGACGCAGGATCTGATCCGCATCCCGACGCTCAACCCGCCGGGCCATGCCTATCTCGAGATCTGCGAATACCTCGACCACCGTTTGCGGAGCGCGGGATTTCAGACCCGGCTGATCCGCGCAAAGGACACGCCGGGCGATTCGGACCGCTATCCGCGCTGGAACATCATCGCCCGCCGCGAAGGCCAAAGGCCGGGCGAGACGGTGCATTTCAACTCGCATCACGACGTGGTCGCAGTGGGCGAAGGCTGGACCCATGATCCCTTCACTGCGCCGCTGATTGACGGGCGCATCTATGGCCGGGGCGCCTGCGACATGAAAGGCGGGCTGGCGGCGTCGATCATCGCCGCCGAGGCTTTTGTGGCCGAGCATCCAGACTATGCAGGGGCCATCGAAATCAGCGCAACCGCAGACGAGGAATCAGGCGGCTACGGCGGCGTCGCCTACCTGGCCGAGCAAGGTTTCTACAAAGGCGTCGATCACGTCATCATCCCCGAACCCCTTGGCCACGACCGCATCTGCCTGGGCCATCGCGGCGGCTGGTGGGCCGAGATCGAAACCAAGGGCGAGATCGCCCATGGCTCGATGCCGTTTCTGGGTGATTGCGCGGTGCGCCACATGGGGGCGGTGCTGTCCGAGTTCGAAACCAAGCTGTTCCCTGCCATGGCCGAGCGCCGCACTGACATGCCGGTGGTCCCCGAAGGCGCGCGGTCTTCGACCATGAACATCAACGCGATCCACGGCGGCCAGCCCGAGCAGGAAGACGATTTCACCGGCCTGCCCGCTCACAACGTGCCCGACCGCTGCCGCATCCAGATCGACCGGCGCTATCTGGCCGAAGAAACCTATGACGGCGTGCGCGGCGAGGTCACAGCGCTGCTGGACGGGCTGAAAGCCAGCCGTCCGAAATTCGACTATACTCTGAACGAGATCAATCACGTCGCCCCCTCGATGACCGACCGGCAGGCCCCCGTGGTCACCACCATTCACAAAGCGATCGAAGACGTTCTGGGCCGCGCACCCGACTATGTCGCCTCCCCCGGGACCTATGACCAAAAGCACATCGACCGGATCGGACGCCTGCAGAATTGCATCGCCTACGGGCCCGGCGTGCTCGAGCTGGCGCACAAGCCCGACGAATGGGTCGGCGTGGACGACATGATCGACAGCGCAAAGGTCATGGCGCACAGCCTGCGGCAATTGCTGCTGGACGCATAGCGCCTCTCCGGCACGCGGCAGCGCGGGGTGCCGGCGCCGGATTGGGATATTTTTGGCCAGAAGAAGCCAGGGGGACGGGCTTTAACGGGCAGATGACAGAGCTTAGTCACGGGTCGCGAGGGCCAAGCCCTGAACGATCGCGGTGAGGGCAGCGCCGCGCAAGGGTGCAGCCAAGGGGAAGCGCGCGGACAGAGCCGTCTCGATCACAGGCAGCAGGGATGAGCCGCCGACATAGATCAAATGCGTGACCTGATCCTGTCCGATGCCGGTGCCATCGAGCGTGGCAAGCGCTTCGGCAGCAATATCATCGGCAGAGGGCATGAGCAGGGCGGTCAGCGCCTCGGGCACAAGAGGCTCGGCCAGGCCACGCTCGAGCATGGACAGGTCAATCGAGGACGCGCCCTCCCCGGCGGAGATCTTGCCCGCCTCGACCGCAAAGGCGAGGTCATGGCCCAGCTCATCACCCAGCACTTTGACAAGCCGCGCCAGCTTGGCCGGTTCGGCAGCATGCGCCGCCAGATCAGCGGCCTGTCGGCGCGCTTCGGGCGCGTAGAGGAACGGGATCTTGGCCCAGGTGGCCAGATCAGAGAACAGGGCATTGGGCGCGGGGTGCGTATCCGTGCCAAAGGCATGGCGGATTGCGCTGCCCCGGCCAAGGTGCGGCATGACATGCGCAAGGCTGAGCATGCGGTCAAAATCCGTGCCGCCGAGGCGCAGGCCGTGGCTGGCAATCACGTCGATGGCGCCGGGCGCGCCGCCGCTGCGGAAGAGGGTAAAGTCGGACGTGCCGCCGCCGATGTCGATCACAAGGCCGATGTCGCCCGGGCCAAGGGCGTGAGCGTTGGCGCGGGCAGCAGCGACGGGTTCGGGCAGGAACTCAACCGCGTCGAACCCGGCGGCGAGGTAGCAGGCCTTGAGGTCTTTGGCGGCGCGGGCATTGCGGGCGGGGTCGGCAGAGTGAAACAGCACCGGCCGCCCGGACAAAGCGCGTGGAAAAGCCCGGCCTGCTTGCGCTTCGGCCCGCGACTTTACCTCGGCCAGAAATCGCGCGACGATGTCGGCATAGGACAGGCGTTTGCCCAGAAAACTGCGGCTTTCGTGCAAAAGCGGCGTGCCCAGAAGGCTTTTGAGGGCACGCATGTAACGGCCCCATTCACCATCAAAGAGCGCCTGGTTCGCGGCATGGCCAAACAGAGTGCGCCGCTCTTCAAAGTCGAAGAACACGGCGGTGGGCAAAGTCTGCTCGGAGCCTTCGAGCGCAAGAAGGACCGGGGCGCCATCCACAAGGCAGCCGGCAGCAGAGTTGGATGTGCCAAAGTCGATGCCAAGGCAATCTGGATCGGTGGTCATGGCGCGCGGCTCCGGCAGGTGAGGCGAGCGCGGCTCTTTTCACGTTGCGGCGCGGGGCGCAACCGGGGCGAAGTCAGCCTGGTTCCGCGGCTGGGCGCACTTCGACCGCCTCGTTCAGGAACAATCCGGGCGCGCAGGCCGGCGCGACATCGATCGTCGCCTCGACATATTGCGTTTCCAGATCGGCTTCGGTGTCGAGCCGGCTGATGGTCCCGCTGCAGGTCTCGCCGTTGACACGCGTGAAGGTGACGGGCGCGCCGACCGAGACATCAGCGCGTTCAGAAGCGGACAACCGGCTGATCAGGAAAAAGATTTCGACCGTCTTGGCCGCTGGCGCATAAATCTGGCCGGCCAGTTCACCTTCCTGGACGCAATCGCCGACATTGGCGTCAAAACCGATCAGCGCGCCATCGATGGGCGCGGTCAGGGTCAGCTTGTCGTGGTTGATCTCGGCCGTGGCACGTTCAAGAGCGCCGATTTCGAGCGCGATCTCGGCCCGGCGCACGGCGCTGAGGGCGGTGTCAATTGCTTCGGCGGCGCGGTCGGCGGCAAAGCGGGCATCCATGAACCGTCGTTCTACGGTTTCCATGGCGGTTTCGTTGATCAGGCCGCGGCTGAGCAGGACCTTGTTGCGCTCAAACTCCTTGGCGACAAAATCGCGTTCTTCGCTGCGGCGGCCCGCATCGGCACGGGCGGCCTCGAGCGCAAGGCTGCGCTCGGCCACCGCGGCCTTGAGGTCTTCGACCCGCGCGGCGGCGGTGCGCAGGGCCAGCTGGCTGCGCTGATCGTCCAGCCGGACCAGCACCTGACCCGCCGATGCCACGCGGCCGGTGCGCGCCGCGACCGACACCTCGGTGATGCAGCCGCGCGCGCCATAGGACAGCCCTTCGAGCTGAGCCGCCTTGACGGTGCCGAAATAGCTGGCGGGTGCATCCTGGGCCGCCACCGGAGCGGCAAACGCAAGGGCGGCAAAGGCGGTGAAGAGCGATCTGGTCATGGCGGCCCCCTTGAGCGGTTTTGTGACGTAGCGGCCCGGCCCTCGTTCCTGCCCCAAGGTGCGACTGGTCACGGGGCGGGCTGTGGGCTAGCCTGCGGGGGAACATAACACTCAATCGGAGGCTCGCCATGCTCCATTTCCGTTCCCTTCTGATCAGCGCCAGCGCGGCCGCCCTGATGGCGGGCGCCGCCGCTGCCAAGGATGACATCACCGTCGGCCTCCAGCTGGAGCCGCCGCACATGGACCCCACTTCGGCGGCAGCCGGGGCGATTGACCAGGTCCTGTATGCCAACGTGTTCGAGGGGCTGACCCGGTTTCTGGAAGACGGCAGCGTGGTCCCTGCCCTCGCCGAAAGCTGGGAGATCAGCGAAGACGGCCTGAACTATACCTTCACCCTGCGCAGCGGCGTGACCTTCCATGACGGCACCACGATGGATGCCAAGGACGTCAAGTTCAGCCTCGACCGCGC
>JAHDCH010000082.1 GCA_020629995.1 Pseudaestuariivita sp.
TCGACGTTTTCCTGCGCGGTCTCGACCATCTCGACGGTCACGTCGTAGCGGCTACGGAAGGCGTCGATCACCTCGTTCACCAGCACCTC
The DNA here is from genome assembly GCA_020629995.1 of Pseudaestuariivita sp. GTDB lineage: Bacteria > Pseudomonadota > Alphaproteobacteria > Rhodobacterales > Rhodobacteraceae > Pseudaestuariivita. The sequence continues at coordinate 90 of JAHDCH010000082.1, forward strand.
GGGTGCGCTGGCCCCGGCGGTGATGCCCAGGCTGGCGATGCCATCGAGGGCGCGCCAGTCGATGTCGCCCGCGCGCTGGACCAGTTGCGCATAATCGCAGCCGCCGCGTGCGCCGACCTCGACCAGACGTTTGGAATTGGACGAATTGGGCGCGCCCACCACCAGCAGCGCGTCGCATTTGGGGGCGATGGCCTTCACCGCCTCCTGACGGTTGGTGGTGGCATAGCAGATGTCTTCCTTGTGCGGCCCGACGATGGCCGGGAACCGGGCCTGAAGCGCTGACACGATATCAGCGGTATCATCGACGCTGAGCGTGGTCTGCGTCACGTAGGCCAGCGCCTGCGGATCGCGCACGTCCAGCGTTGCCACATCCTCGGCCGTTTCGACCAGCAGAACGTCGCCCTCGGGCAGCTGCCCCATGGTGCCAATGGTTTCGGGATGTCCGGCATGGCCGATCATCACCATCTGCAGGCCGTTGTCGGCGTGGCGTTGTGCTTCGATGTGGACCTTGCTGACCAGCGGGCAGGTGGCGTCCACATAGACCATCTCGCGCGCCTCGGCGGCGGCGGGCACCGATTTGGGCACACCGTGGGCCGAAAAGATGACAGGCCGGTCGGGCGGGCATTCGTCCAGCTCTTCGACAAAGACGGCGCCCTTGTCGCGCAGGCCATCCACGACGAATTTGTTGTGCACGATCTCGTGCCGCACGTAGACGGGCGCACCCCATTTATCGAGCGCCATCTCGACGATCTTGATCGCCCGGTCCACGCCGGCGCAGAACCCGCGCGGCGCGGCAAGATAGATGGTCAGGGCCGGTTTGGTCATCAGGCACACCTCCGTTGTCCATCAAGTTAGACGGATCGCGCTGTCAACTCCAGTGGGCTTTGTTCAGGCGCCGGCGGCCTGCGGTTCACGGTCGCTGACCTGCGGTTCGCGCGGTGGGCGGCCGATCACATCTTTCAGCTCTTCCAGCTCGATAAAGTTGTCGGCCTGGCGGCGCAGTTCATCTGCGATCATCGGCGGAGACGACCGGATCGTCGACACGACCGACACGCGCACGCCCTGACGCTGCAGGCTTTCGACCAGCGGGCGGAAATCGCCATCGCCCGAGAACAGCACGATGTGGTCCACGCGCGGCGCCAGCTCCATGGCATCCACCGTCAATTCGATGTCCATGTTGCCCTTGACCTTACGGCGGCCTTGGCTGTCGGTGTATTCCTTGGCCGGTTTGGTGACCATGGTAAACCCGTTGTAATGCAGCCAGTCGACCAGCGGCCGAATGGGCGAATATTCGTCATTCTCGAGCAGGGCGGTATAGTAGAATGCACGCAGCATCTTGCCGCGCCGCACAAATTCCTGCCGAAGAAGCTTGTAGTCGATGTCAAATCCAAGAGCTTTGGCGGCTGCGTACAGATTCGAACCATCGATGAACAGCGCAAGCCGTTCGTCTTTGTAAAACATAAATTGTCCTTCCGAATGCGGGCCGCCGCCCCGTGAGTGTGAGTGGTGAGTTACGGCGAACCGACGCAATAGCTAGGGTTTGAGACAAAATCGCGCAAGACACAATGAGTATAGAAAGGTTAACCAACGGTACATGACGGATCAAGAATGCTTGATTGCGCTGGGCGCGAACCTGCCGTTTGGCGACGGACCCCCGGTTGAAACCTGTCGCCACGCGCTGATTGCCTTGGCCGCGCGCGGCGTGGAGTTGCGGCGCATCAGCCGCTTTTTCCGGACGCCGGCCTTTCCCGCAGGTTCTGGCCCGGACTATGTAAATGCCGCCTTTTCAATGCGCTGGTCCGGTTCGCCCGAGGCTCTGCTGGCGCTGCTACAAGAGGTGGAACAGGCATTTGAGCGCACCCGCGAGGTGCGCTGGGGCGCCAGGACACTGGATCTGGACATTCTGGCCATGGGCGCGAGCGTCGTTCCTGACGCAGCGTCCGTCCGCGCATGGATGGACCTGGCCCCGGAAAACCAGGCGAATCGCGTGCCGGGCAGGCTGTTGATCCCGCATCCGCGAATGCAGGATCGGGGCTTTGTGCTGGTGCCGCTGTGCGACATCGCACCGGGCTGGCGGCACCCGTTGCTGGACCAAACCGCGGCCGCGATGCTGGCCGCGCTGGACCCGGGCGACCTGGCCGGGGTCAAACCGCTGTGACGCCCGGCAATGGGCGCTTGTAAATCACTGGGAATGCGACTATCTGAGGCCTCTCATCCGATGAGCGAGACAGGAGTTTCCCATGGCCCGTGTGACGGTCGAAGATTGCGTTGACAAGGTTCCGAACCGGTTCGAACTGGTCATGCTTGCCGCGCACCGTGCGCGCGAGATTTCGTCGGGCGCGCCGATCACCGTGGACCGCGACAACGACAAGAACCCCGTCGTGTCGCTGCGCGAGATCGCGGATGAAACCCAATCGGTCGACGAACTGCGCGAGCGGCTGATCGAATCGAACCAGACCCAGATCGAGGTTGACGAGCCCGAAGAGGACTCGATGGCGCTTCTGATGGGGTCCGAGCCGGACAAGCCCGCCGAAGACGACATGTCGGAAGAAAACCTTCTGCGCCAGCTGATGCAGGCTCAGGAGCGGGGATAAGCCGGGGCGCCCTTGCGGCGTGCCCCGCGATCTGGTTGAGGGCAGGAAGGCATGATTTCGGTCGACGATCTTCTCGCCCTCGTCCGAACCTATAACCCGAAAACCAACGAAGCGCTGATCCGTGACGCATATGCCTATGGTCACGAGATGCACGATGGCCAGATGCGCCAGTCGGGCGAGCCGTATTTCACGCATCCCGTGGCCGTCGCAGCGATTCTCACCCAGCAGCACCTTGATGATGCCACGCTGATCACGGCGCTGCTGCACGACACGATCGAAGACACCCGGTCCACCTATTCCGAGGTGGCGGACCGATTTGGCAAAGAGATTGCCGATCTGGTCGATGGCGTGACCAAGCTGACCAACCTGCAGCTGTCGTCGTCCGAAACCAAGCAGGCCGAGAATTTTCGCAAGCTGTTCATCGCCATGTCCCGCGACATGCGCGTGATCCTCGTCAAGCTGGCCGACCGTCTGCACAACATGCGCACCATCCGCGCGATGCGCGCCGAAAAGCAGGCGCAAAAGGCGCGCGAGACGATGGACATCTACGCCCCGCTCGCGGGCCGCATGGGCATGCAGTGGATGCGCGAAGAGCTCGAGGACCTGTCGTTCCGCGTGCTGAACCCCGAGGCGCGCAATTCGATCATCCGTCGTTTCATCACGCTGCAACGCGAAACCGGCGACGTGATGCAAAAGATCACCCGCGACATGCGCGCCGAACTCGAAGGCGCGCAGGTCGAGGCCGAGGTCTTTGGCCGCGCGAAAAAGCCCTATTCGATCTGGCGCAAGATGGAAGAAAAGGGCATCGGCTTTTCCCGTCTCAGCGACATCTACGGATTTCGCATCCTCACCACCACCGAAGAGGATTGCTATCGCGCGTTGGGCGCAATCCATCAGCGCTGGCGCGCCGTGCCGGGGCGGTTCAAGGATTACATCAGCCAGCCCAAATCCAACGGCTACCGGTCGATCCACACCACGGTGTCGGGCCGTGACGGCAAGCGGGTCGAGGTGCAGATCCGCACCCGCCAGATGCACGATGTGGCCGAAACCGGCGTGGCGGCGCACTGGTCCTACCGGGATGGTGTGCGCACCGAAAACCCCTTTGCCGTGGACCCGGCCAAGTGGATCGCCCAGCTGACCGAAAGCTTTGATGCCGAGGATGACCACGAGGAATTCCTCGAGGCGGTCAAGCTCGAGATGTATTCCGACCAGGTGTTCTGCTTCACGCCCAAGGGGGACGTGGTCAAGCTGCCCCGCGGGGCGACGCCCCTCGACTTTGCGTATGCGATCCACACCCGGATCGGTGCGGCCTGCGTCGGGGCGAAGGTGGACGGGATCCGCGTGCCGCTCTGGACCCGGATCAAGAATGGCCAGTCGGTCACCATCATCACCGCCGAAGGCCAGGTGCCGCAGGCGACATGGCTCGACATCGCCACCACCGGCAAGGCGCGCGCTGCGATCCGCAAGGCGCTGCGCGAAGTGGACCGCGAGAAGTTCATCCGCCTCGGCGGCGAGGTCGTGCGCTCGGCCTTCCAGTCGATCGGGCGCAAGGCCACCGACAAGGCGCTGACAAGCGCAGCGCGCACCTTGCGGCTCAAGAACATCGACGATCTGCTGGGCCGCGTCGGCAGTGGCGAGATGACCGCCGCCGAGATCGTGCGCGCCGTCTATCCCGACCTCGCGCCCGATGAGCGGGATGAAATCGAAAGCGCGCGCGCGGTGATCGGGCTTGAACCGGGCCAGGCGTTCGAGCGTGCCAATTGCTGTCAGCCGCTGCCGGGCGAGCGGATTGTCGGCATCGCGGTACGCGGGCGCGGCGCTGTGGTGCACGGCATCGATTGCGAGGCGCTTGAACGCTATGACGATCAGCCCTCGCGCTGGATCGACCTGCACTGGCAGGAAGGGCGCCACCCGGCCGCCTATTCGGTCACGCTGGATGTGGTGATCGGCAATGACGCGGGCGTGCTGGGCCGTGTCTGTACGCTGGTGGGTGAACGCAAGGCCAACATTTCCGACCTGCAATTCGTGGACCGCAAACCCGATTTCTTTCGCCTCATGCTGACCGTTGACCTGAGCGACGCGCAGCATCTGCATTCGCTTTTGTCCGTTCTCGAAGCCGAAGAGCATGTCGCCGAAGTGTCGCGCCACCGCGACCCGGCCCGCGCCTTGTCGGGGGCGGCCTGACATGGTGTTCAAGCGGCGCGACAAGAAAAGCTGGGGGCGCTGGGCGCTCGAGCTGCTATGGCCCAAGGGCGGCTGGGCGCGCGCGGCGAAATACGTCAAGCACCGGTTGCGGCGGCTGCCCGACAGCCCCGAACGCATCAGCCGCGGCATCTGGGCGGGCCTGTTCACCACCTTCACGCCTTTCTACGGGCTGCATTTCGTCGTGGCCGCGGCCATCGCGCTGGTGATGCGGGGCAACGTGCTGGCATCGCTTTTGGCGACCTTCTTTGGCAATCCGCTGACCTATGTGCCGATTGGCGTCGTGTCGCTGCAGACCGGCTATTTTGTGTTGGGGATCAAGCCCGAGGACCGGATCGAAGGGTCGATCGGGCGCAAGTTCGTCAAGGCGGGCGAAGACCTGTGGCACAACCTGACCGCGCCCTTTACCGGCGCGCGCGCCGATTGGCACGGGCTCAGCACCTTTTACCAGGAGGTGTTCTTTCCCTACCTGATCGGGGGGATCATGCCGGGGATCATCGTGGCGACGGTGGGCTATTACCTGTCGATCCCGGTGATCCGCGCCTACAAGACGCGTCGCAAGGGCCTGCTGAAAGACAAGCTGGACGCGCTGCGTGCCAAGGCCACCGCCAAGAAGGCGGGCAGCGAACAGCAGCAGGGCAACGACAACTGACACCTGCGGCGCTGCACCACGTGAACCGGGGTCGCTTTGCGGGTTGAACCGCCGGGTGTGGCCCCCGACAATGCCCCGAACCGTGGACCGGAGACTGACATGACCACGCCCAAAGATCACAGCCGCCCCTTGCGCCTTGGCGTCAACATCGACCACGTCGCCACCGTGCGCAATGCGCGCGGCGGCCCGGTGCCCGATCCCGTGCGCGCCGCGCTGATGGCCGCCGAGGCGGGCGCAGATGGCATCACCGCGCACCTGCGCGAAGACCGGCGCCATATCCGCGACGCCGACATCGAGGCGCTGATGGAGCATCTGACCGTCCCGCTGAACTTTGAGATGGCCGCAACCGACGAGATGCAGCAAATCGCCCTGCGCCACGTCCCCCACGCGGTCTGTCTTGTCCCCGAAAAGCGCGAAGAGCGCACGACCGAGGGCGGGCTGGACGTGCTGCGCGACGACAACCGGCTGGCGCACTACATCGCGCCGCTGCGCGAGGCGGGCTGCCGGGTGTCGATCTTTATCGCCGCCGACAAGGATCAGATCACCGCCGCCCATCGCATTGGCGCGCAGGTGATCGAACTGCACACCGGCGCCTATTGCGAAGCGGTGATCGAAGGCGACACCGCCACCCGCGATCACGAGCTGGCGCAGATGGTCGAGATGGCCGCCTATGCGGACAGTCTGGGGCTTGAGGTGCATGCCGGTCACGGCCTGACCTATGACGATGTCGGCCCTGTTGCGGCGATCCCGCAGGTGGTCGAGCTGAACATCGGCCATTTCCTGATCGGCGAGAGCATCTTTCGCGGGCTTGGCCCTGCCATCGCCGAAATGCGCGCGCGCATGGACGCGGTGCGCGGGTGATCTGACAGGCTGTGTTGCTGCGCCTCGCGCACCGGAGGCCGATAAGGCCGCGCTGGCGGGAGTAATGCAGCGCGTCTGTCCATGGCCCCATCGCGGTTCCGAGACCAGGACGTCGGGCGACGCCTGCCGCTTTGTGTTCAACGCGGCTGACGCAGGGGCTTTGGCAGGCTATGCTGTCGACCCAGAGCACAGAGCGCTGGGCGCAAGGCCGGTGGCGATGCGCACGGGCGGCGCGGACAGGATCCGCGTCTGCGATCTGGATATCTGACGGCAGGGAGGCTGCAGCGCGCATATGATCCTGGGTATCGGCACCGATCTGGCGAATATCGACCGCATTGCCGGCACGCTGGACCGGTTTGGCGACCGTTTTCGCAACCGCGTGTTCACCGAAACAGAACAAGCCAAGGCAGAACGCCGCGCCGACACGCCCGGCACCTATGCCAAACGCTGGGCCGCCAAAGAAGCCTGCTCCAAGGCGCTGGGCACAGGCCTGCGCATGGGCATCGCGTGGAAGGACATGGCCGTCAGCAACCTGAAAACCGGTCAGCCCGTGATGCATGTGACCGGCTGGGCCGCTGAGCGGCTTGCCAGCATGACGCCGCCAGGCCACGAAGCCATTATCCATGTCACCCTGACCGACGATCACCCCTGGGCGCAGGCCTTTGTGGTGATCGAAGCTCGCCCCCTGGCCAAAGGAGACCGATCATGATCGACCCGCCCACCGAACTGACCCTGCGCGAAGACTGGCCACGCCCCACGGCGGATCAGATCGCCGCCTTCCGGAACGTTCCGGCCAGCGTCGTGTCGGATGCCATGAACGGGCGCGGCGCGCTTGCGTCGTGCATCGGCCCGGTGCTGGCGGCACCGGGCGTACCCACCCATGTGGCCGGGCCGGCGCTGCCCGCTGACAACGGGCCGGGCAATGTTCTGGCCACCCTCGGCGCGCTGGCCTTTGCGCGCCCCGGGGATGTGCTGGTGGCGTCTGTGTCGGGCCATGGCGAGATGGCTGCGCTGGGCGACCGCGTGGCGGGGATGCTGGCCAACAGCGGTGGCGTCGGCATCGTCACCGACGGCCCCGTGCGGGATGCGGCCGGGCTCGAACAGGTGGGCTTGCCGGTCTGGGCCACGGGCCTCACACCTGCCACGCCGCACAGCAACGGGCCCGGGCGGATCGGCCTGCCCATGACCATGGCAGGCCAGACCATTGCTCCGGGCGACATGATTGTCGCAGACCGTGACGGCGTCGTGGTGGTGCCCATAGCCGAGCTGGACGAGGTGATCGCCCGCATCGCGCATGTGACACGGCTGGAAGCCGAGCTGGACGCCGAGGTCTCGGACAAGGGTCTGACCGTGCCGGATGGGATCCGCGAAATGCTGTCTTCGGCGGCAGTGAAACGGGTGTAGCCATTGACACCTTGCGCCCCCGGCGCGATGTAGCGCAAATCTCAGAACCCAACCCAGCGAGGGTACGCCATGGCCAAGGCCGAGCCGAAAAAGGGCAATCCGATCATCGAGACGATCAAGACGATCGTTTACGCCCTGCTGATCGCTGGTATTTTCAGGTCGCTGTTCTTTCAGCCGTTCTGGATCCCGTCGGGGTCGATGAAGGACACGCTGCTGATCGGTGACTTCCTGTTCGTGAACAAGATGTCCTATGGCTACAGCTACGCCTCGTGCCCATCGGTCATCATCCCGCGCTTTGGCATCAACGTCGATGCCGAGGACATCTGCGGCTGGATGAAGAAAGAGGATGGCGGCCGCTATTGGGGCGGTGAGCCCGAGCGCGGCGATGTTGTCGTCTTCCGCCACCCCGTGTCGGGCCGCGACTTTATCAAGCGCCTTGTCGGAATGCCGGGTGAAACGGTGCAGATGAACGACGGTGTGCCCTATATCAACGGCACGCCAGTCGCGGTGGCCGATGATGGCCTGTTTGTCGAAGAGGCCGGCCCGCAAGGCCCGCAGGGCCTGCGCCCCCGCTGCGCCAATGGTCCGGTCGGAGATGGCGGCCGCTGCGAAAAGGCCAAGCAGACCCAAACGCTGCCCGGCGGTGTCAGCCATTCGGTGCTGGATATCGGGCTGCAGGGATCTGACAACACGCCGGTCTACACGATCCCCGAAGGCTACTACTTCTTCATGGGGGACAACCGCGACAACTCGTCCGACAGCCGCGTTCCGCAATCAGTGGGCGGGGTGGGCCTTGTCCCGTATGAAAACCTCGTGGGCCGGGCGGACCGCATCATGTTCTCGTCCGCTGGCCGGTCGATGCTGTTCTTCTGGACATGGCGCGGCGACCGCTTCTTCAAGGCGATCGAGTGAAGCTGTCAGCCGAGCTGAAGGCCTTTGAGGGACGGCTGGGTCACAGCTTTGCCGAGCCCGAGCTTCTGGTGCAGGCGCTAACCCATTCCTCGGTCGGCTCGCCGACCCGGGGCGATTACCAACGGCTGGAATTTCTGGGTGACCGTGTGCTGGGCCTCGTGATGGCCGAAGCGCTGCTCGAGGCGGACAAGGGCGCCAGCGAAGGCCAGCTGGCCCCTCGTTATAATGCATTGGTGCGCAAGGAAGCCTGCGCCGATGTGGCCCGCCAGATAGATCTGGGCGCGGCGCTGAAACTGGGCCGGTCCGAGATGATCACCGGCGGGCGGCGCAAACAGGCGCTGCTGGGGGATGCGATGGAAGCGGTGATCGCCGCCGTGTATCGTGATGCCGGCTTTGCGGCGGCCAAGGCGCTGGTGCTGCGACTGTGGGGCGAGCGGATCACAACCGTCAAGGAAGACGCGCGCGATGCCAAGACCGCGCTTCAGGAATGGGCGCAGGCGCGGGGATTGCCGCCTCCGGCCTATGTGGACGTGGCCCGCTCGGGGCCCGATCATGCGCCCGTCTTCACGGTCGAGGCGCAACTGGCCTCGGGTCAGGCGGCACGGGCGCAGGCCAAATCCAAGCGCGAGGCGCAACAGGGCGCGGCAACAACGCTGCTGGCCGAGGTCTCGGGGTCTTAGAACATCGACAGGGCGCTGGCGGCGGCCTGCGTGGCGTTCAGCGCAACCAGCGTGCTGGTGGTGATCAACGCGTGGCACGCGGCGCGGCGTTCCGGGCTACCCAGGCCCAGTTCGCGGCGCAGCGTCTTGACCTCGTCCGCCGCGGCGGGCGCGATCATGCCGTGCCGGATCAGCTGGTCTGCCAGCTGCAGCCGCCTGTCGGGATCCATGCGCAGCGCGGCCCGGCGGGCGGGACGCGGTGTGCGTGCGCCGGTCGGCAGGGCCACAACGCGTGCAGGGCGCGGTGCGGCCGGGGCAGCAGGCGCGGGATCCAGCACGTTCAGGAACGTCTCGCGGTCCACAATCATGTCGGGGTCCAGCCATCCGATGCTGTGCACAGGCGCGTTACGCACCATACCAAGCGCCACGCGCGCCAGTTCGGTTTTGTCCGCATCGCGTGCGACCAGATCAAAAATACCGTCCCCGGAACGCACAAGGGCGACAGTCGCACTGTCGCCCTTGGTTTCTGTGTCGTCCGCGTTTTCGTTGCGCGCGGCGGGTCGCAAGTCATCCAGCAGCGCGCGCAAGGTTGGGGTGGGATCCGGCATGCCTCGGGTGTCGATATAGAGGCGGGCAGTTACGAATGCGTCTGTCATTGTTATCATCTCCCCAGATGTCGACCGAATCGATATCGGCGAGGTGGTGCAATTTTAGGG
>JAHDCH010000083.1 GCA_020629995.1 Pseudaestuariivita sp.
CAAGACGGTCTGCAAACAGCCCCATCAGCCGCCCCATGAACGGCGATCCCAGCGGGGGGCACACCTCGGCCTGGGTGCGGAAGGCGGCGTGCAGGGTCACCGGAAGCGATCCACCAGTTTTTGCAGCGGCGAGCGTGCATCGGCGGGCGCCTCATCGGGCTCGGCCAAGCCCGCCTCGGCAGGGGGCGGCGGCGCCTTGGGCTGCGAGGTCGAGCTGCGCGGCGGCGCAACCTGCAGCGCGACCGCGTTCATGAACCGGCCATGGTCGCCTTCGGCCAGCGAGGCGGCCCCGTTCGAGATGCCGGTCAAAAGCGGCTCGAGCCAGGCATCGTCTGCCTTTGGGAAATCCTTGAGCACGTAGGTGGGCACCAGCTCTTTTCGGCCCGGATGACCAACACCGAGACGCACGCGGGTATAGCCGTCGCCGATGTTGGCATGCAGCGAACGCAGGCCATTGTGACCCGCGTGGCCGCCACCCTGCTTGACCTTGAACTTGGCCGGAGCGAGGTCGATTTCGTCATGCAGGACGATGATGTCGGCGGGGTCGAGCTTGTAGAATTGCGCGGCGGCCTGAACCGAATGGCCGGACTTGTTCATGTAGGTTTCGGGCTTGAGAAGCAGCACCTTTTCCGACCCCAGCCGTCCTTCGCTGATCTGGCCCTGAAATTTGGCCCGCCACGGAGCAAAGCCGTGATCGGCGGCGATCCGGTCCAGTGCCATAAAGCCGATGTTGTGCCGGTTGCGGGCGTATTTCGCGCCCGGGTTCCCGAGGCCGACGAGAAGGCGCATGGCAGGTGCTCCGTTTCTGGGTGTGCCGCGTTTTAGCGCGCCGCGCGGGCGGGCGCAAACGGGCGCAGGTTGGTGCGGGCCAAAGAAAAACGCGCCACCCGAGAGGGCAGCGCGTTCGAAAATCTTGGCATGGGTGCCGAAGGTTATTCTTCGGTGGCCTCTGCGTCGCCCTCGCCCTCGGCCGCGCCCTCGTCGCCGTCGTCTTCGCTTTCGGCCGATTTCAGGCCCGAAGGCGCCGAGATGTTGGCGATCACAAAGTCACGGTCAATCGTCGGCTTGGCGCCGGTCGGCAGCGTCACCATCGAGATGGTCACGGTGTCGCCGATGTTCAGTTCGGAGACGTCGATCGAGATGCTTTCCGGGATGTCGCCCGCGGTCACGATCAGCTCGATCTCGGGGCGGACGGCTGTCAGGACGCCGCCCTTTTTGATGCCGGGTGCGCTGTCTTCGCCCACGAATTCAACCGGGATGAACAGGTTGATCTTGGTGGTGCGACGCAGGCGCATCAGGTCGATATGCGTCGGCAGGTCCTTGACCACGTCGCGCTGCACGTCGCGGCAGATCACGCGGACGTCGTCATGGCCGTCAACCTTGAGGTTGAACAGCGTGGATTTGAACCGCCCGGCCTTGAGCCGCTTGAGCAGCTCGTTGAACGGAACGGAAATGGGCAGCGGGTCGGTGTCACCGCCAAAAACGATTCCAGGAACCATGCCTTCGCGGCGGGCCTGACGAGCGGCGCCCTTGCCTGTCCCCGTGCGTTCCTGGGCGTGAAGATCAGGAATTTCTCCAGCCATGTAACTCTCCATTGGTGGGGCGGGCATCCTCCAAGGCTGTATGCCCGCGTGAAGGCTGCGCAATAGACCGGATGGGGACGTTTGAAAAGGGGGAAGTGTTGCAAGGCGGTAAGAGTTTTTGTGCACGGGGCGCTTGCGGGTGCCGCAAAGGCGTGACACCGCTGCGCCATGAGCTGGACCCGAGATTTTCGCCTGTCGCGCGCGACGCTGCCTGCTTTCATGGCCCAGGGGGTGCTGTGGGGCGCATATGCCGCCTATGTGCCTGACATCAAGGCTGCGCTGGATGCAGGCGACGGGGCGTTCGGGATTGCCCTGCTGTTCGGGTCCGCTGGGGCGGTGACGGCGATGCTGTCGGCGCCGTGGTTCGACCGGGTGACCGGCAAATGGGCGATGGCGCTGGGTGCGGTGGCGTTGCTGGGCGCAGGGCAATTCATGGTCAGCGCGCCGGTGCTGTGGATCTTTGCCATCGCGCTGTTCTTTACCGGCGCGGCGTCGGGGCTGCACGACGTGGTGATGAATGCCCGCCTTGCGGGGATCGAAGGGGCCGAGAATGCATCGCTGATGAACCTGAACCACGGGTTCTTTTCGGTGGCCTACGCGGTTGCGGCGTTTTCATCGGGCCTTGCGAGACAGGGCGGCGTGCCGGTCGAGGTGACGTTCGCGGTCTGGCTTGGGATCGTGGCCATCGCCGCGTGGTGGATGATCGAGCCGCCACGCGACGCGCCCGAAGACGATGGCACAGCGCCGGGGTTCAGGCTGTCGCGGCCTGTGTGGTGGGGCGGGCTGATCGTACTGGTTGCCTTTCTGACCGAGAACGCGACCGAAGGCTGGTCGGCGCTGCATATCGAGAGATCGCTGGGCGGCAACGCGGCCGAGGGCGCGCTGGGGCCCACCATGCTGGGCCTGACGATGGCGGTTGGGCGATTGTCGGGGCAGGCTGTGGTGGCCCGGTTTGACGAGGGCACGGTGACGCTGTGGGCTGCGCTGTTGTCGGCGGTGGGGGCATTGATCGCGGCGGGCGCGCAGGCCGAATGGATGGCCTATGTCGGTTTTGCGGTGCTGGGGCTGGGGGTCAGCGTGATCGCGCCCATGGTGCTGGCGCTGGTCGGGCGCCGCGTGCCGCCGCACCGCCGCACGGTGGCGATCAGCCGGGTGGCGATCATCGGTTATTTCGGCTTTTTCATCGGTCCGCCCATGATGGGGCTGGTGAGCGAGGCCGTGGGCCTGCGCTGGTCGTTCGTATGCGTCGCGGTGTTGCTGGCGTCAGTCCCGCTGTGCCTGAGAATGCTGCGCCGGGACTGAATTATACGGGTCAATTCAAAGGAGCGCGCTGCGCGCGCGCTGGTTTTTGGTGCCCGGCGGCTGGCGTCAGGCCAAGGCCGGGCGGGCCGGGGCGCGGGTGCAGAGCGCCTCCGGCGGCCATATTTTCAAAGAGAAGAAGCGGGCAGGTGGGTGCGGCCGAAATCGGGAGGGAGCAGCAGGACGTTGCGGTCCAGCTGGTCCACGGTCTGGCGGCCGCAGAGGGCCATGGTGGTGTCGAGTTCCTTGTGGATGACCTCGAGGGATTTGGTGACGCCTGCTTCGCCCATGGCCCCCAGCCCGTAGACAAAGGCGCGGCCGATCATCGTGCCTTTGGCGCCGAGGGCCAGAGCCTTGAGCACGTCCTGGCCTGAGCGTATGCCGCTGTCGAGCCAGACGTCGGTTTTGCTGCCTACCGCATCGACGATGGCGGGGAGGGCTTCGATTGAGGACATGGCGCCGTCAAGCTGGCGGCCGCCATGGTTGGAGACGACAATGGCATCGGCGCCGGTGGCGGCAGCACGTTCGGCGTCCTCGGGATCAAGGATGCCTTTGAGGATGACCTTGCCGCCCCAGAGGTCCATCAGGCGTTTGACCTGATCCCAGTCGAGCCGGGGGTCGAATTGTTCGGCTGTCCAGGCACCCAGGGACGAAGTGTCGGAAATGCCGTCGACATGGCCGACGATGTTGCCGAATTCGCGGCGCTTGGTGGCCAGCATCTCGAGCCCCCAGGACCATTTTGTGGCCAGGTCCGCCATCACGGGAAGGGTCAGTTTAGGCGGGGCGGAGAGGCCGTTCTTGAGATCCTGGTGGCGTTGGCCGAGGATCTGAAGATCGAGCGTGATGACAAGGGCCGAACATTGGGCCGCCTTGGCGCGTTCGATCAGGCGGGTGGTGAAGTCCATGTCCTTCATCGTGTAAAGCTGAAACCAGAAGGGCGCGGAGGTTGCCTCGGCCACGTCTTCGATGGAACAGATCGACATGGTCGACAGGGTGAAGGGCACGCCGAATTTGGCGGCGGCGCGGGCGGCTTTGATTTCGCCATCGGCTGATTGCATGCCGGTCAGGCCCACGGGGGCGAGGGCCACGGGCATGGCAACGTCCTGGCCGGCCATGGTGGAGGCCGTTGAGCGGCCGGTCATGTCGACGGCCACACGCTGGCGCAGGCGGATGCGGTCAAAGTCGGATGAATTGGCGCGGAAGGTCTGTTCGGTCCACGACCCGGATTCGCAGTAATCATAGAACATCTTGGGCACGCGGCGTTTGTAGCGGCGTTTGAGGTCATCGATGTTGGTGATCACGGGCATGTCAAAATCCTGATATTGGTTCGATTTACTTACCAATATGGCCCTTGGATTGCAAGATGTTCGGAAAGTGGTACGATTTCGTATTTTATTGTGGCATTTGGTGCGGCATCGTACTAAATGGTCCGACATCGTATTAATGGAGATTGAAATGGCTGAACTGACGCGACGCAAGACATTGGCACTGATCGGGGGCGGGACGCTTTTGGCGGCAGGAGGGGTGGCCGCGGACCTGGTGACTCCGCCCACACAAGCGCTGAAACCCTGGGCGCAGGCGGGGCGATATGCCGATCCGCGCATGCGCGCGCTAAGCTGGGCGATCCTGGCGCCCAACCCGCACAACCGTCAGCCTTGGCTGGTGGACCTGCGCGAGGCGGACCGTGTGACGCTGTACGTGGATACAGACCGGCTGCTGCCGCATACGGATCCGTTCAGCCGGCAGATCGTGATCGGGCTGGGGTGCTTTCTTGAAACGCTCCAGATCGCGGCAGCGGCGGATGGGTGGCGGACGGAGCTCGATGTGTTTCCGCGAGGTGCGGATGATGCGGCGCTGGACCGCAGGCCGGTGGCGGTGATCACATTCGAGGAGGGTGGCAAGGGGGATGCGGATTTTGCGATGATCCCGCACAGGCGGACGCAGAAAGAGCCGTATGACCTGACACGCGAGGTGCCGGTGGCCGAGCTGGCCGGAGTGGTGGGCGCGGCCCGGCACGGAAGCCGGGCGGACGGGACGGTGGCGGCAGCCGAGTTGCCGGCCTTGAGGCGGCTTTCGGAAGAGGCGCTGAGGATCGAACTGGAGACGCCGAGGACCTACAGGGAATCGGTGGATCTGTTCAGGATCGGGCGCAAAGAGGTGAACGCGAACCCCGACGGCATAGACTTTTCCGGGCCGATGTTCCAGGCGCTGGCGCGGCTGGGATTGTTCAGCCGCGAAGTGGCGCTGGAAGGGGACAGCATGGCGTTTCAGGCAGGCTATGACGCGGTGATGGAGAATGCGCGGACGGCCATGGGCTATGTCTGGCTGTGCACGCAAGGCAACGGGCGGGTCGATCAGATTGCAGCGGGGCGCGACTGGATGCGGGTGCATCTTGCGGCGACGCGCGCAGGCGTGGCGCTTCAGCCGCTGAGCCAGGCCTTGCAGGAATATCCGGAGATGGCAGGGCTGTACGGAGCCGCGCATGAGCGGCTGGCCAAGCCCGGGGAAACCGTGCAAATGTGGGCAAGGCTTGGATATTCACCGAAGGTGCCACAGAGCCCGCGTTGGCCGCTGGAGGCAAAGATCATGCATGGATGACCGCGATGCGCCGGCGTATTTTGCGCTGTTCAACGAGATCGGGATCCTGAGCCAGCTGAGCCGCGCCGCACTGGAGGCGCGGCTGCCGAACGGGTTGCTGGTGACGCATTTCGGGGTGGTGAACCACCTGATCCGGGTCAAGGACGGGCAGACGCCGCTGGTGCTGGCGCGGGCGTTTCAGGTGCCCAAGACATCGATGACGCACACGTTGGCGGGGCTGGAGCGGCACGGGCTGGTCGAGATGCGGCCCAACCCGAAGGATGCCCGCAGCAAGTGCGTCTGGCTGACAGACGCCGGGCGCGCATTTCGCGATCAGGCGGTGGCCGATATATCTTTCATGATGGCGCCGCTGGCCGAAGCCTTTGCACCCGAGCGCGCGGCGGCGCTGCTGCCGGAGCTTGCGGCGCTGCGTCAGGTGATGGACGCCGCAAGGGACGGGGAAGATGGGTGACGAGCACCCATCCTACGCCTTTGGCGAAGCGGATGCGGCCCGGGCAGAAGGTGTGAGCACGAGGCAGGTGGTTGATCCGGTGGCATAGAGCCTGTCGTCGTCGATCCCGCGCAGCTCGCCCACGGCCACACCGGTCGAGCGGCCCATGTGCTGAACCGTGCCGCGTGCAGCGACCCGCGTGCCCGTAGGGACCGAGCGGATCACGTTGATCTTGTATTCAAGCGTCGTGTAGCCGGTGCCCTGTTGCAGCAGGGTCATCACCGCGCAGGCCATGCAGCTGTCCAGCAAAGTGCCGTACCACCCGCCATGAACCGTGCCCATGGGGTTGCAGTGATCGAAGGTGGGCGTGCCTTCGAATGTCACAGCGCCGGGTGCGACTTCGGTCACGTGATAGTTCAGAACGCGGCCGATGGGAGGCGCTGGCAGGGCGCCATCGCGGATGCCTTCCATGAAGGCCAGCCCGGACATGCCCATGATCTCGGCCATGGGCAGGATGTCGTCTGGGCCGGAGGCATATTTCATGCCGAATGCGCACCATCGGCGAGAGATTTGACAAAGGCCAGCACGTCGGACGTGCTTTTGCCGCTGGCGATCTCGGACACGATGGCCGAGCCGACCACGGCGCCATCGGCAACGCTGGCGATGTCGCGCGCGGTGTCCGGAGTGCGGATGCCGAAGCCCACGATCACGGGCAGGTCGGTCGCGGCCTTGATGCGCGCGACCTCGGGGCCGACATCGCCTGACTGCGCAGCGGCCGCGCCAGTGATGCCGGTGATCGACACGTAGTACACAAATCCGGACGTGTTCTGCAGCACCGTGGGCAGGCGTTTGTCATCCGTTGTCGGCGTGGCGAGACGGATGAAGTTCAGACCGGCGGCCTGGGCCGGGATGCACAGCTCGGCGTCTTCTTCGGGCGGCAGGTCGACAACGATCAGCCCGTCGATCCCGGCGTCGCGCGCATCGGCCAGAAAGCGATCGACGCCGCGCGAATAGATCGGGTTGTAATAGCCCATCAGCACGATCGGAGTGGTGTCATCGCCCGCGCGGAAATCGCGCACCATTTGCAGCGTACGGTCGAGCGTCATGCCCGCGTCAAGCGCGCGTTGGCCGGCCAGCTGGATCGTGGGGCCGTCCGCCATCGGATCGGTGAAGGGCAGGCCCAGTTCGATGATGTCGACACCGGCGGAGGGCAGGCCACGCACCACTTCGAGCGAGGTGTCGTAATCGGGATCGCCAGCCATGACGTAAGACACGAAGGCCTTTTTGCCCGCTGCGTTCAACTCGGCGAATTTGGCGTCGATCCGTGACATGTCCGCTTTCCTCTGGTCTGACCCGGCAGATGTGCCGGGCCGAGAGGGAAAGGTCAACGGGGTGTGTGGCGCCAGGAGGGCGGACCGGCCCAAGGCGGGCGGGCCGGGGGAGCCTCCGGCGGGGATATTTGGAGCCAGAAGAAGTCCGGACGCGCCTAGCGCGCCGAAAGCCTGCGCCAGAGGCGGGTCAGCAGCCCGGGGCCCCGCAAGGCCGCATCGCGTTTGGCGCGGTCGATATCGCGATGGTCGATGACCCGTTCGGCGCAGCCGCAGCCTTCGCCAAGGGCGACCTTGGACATGTAGAACCGCTCGAAGCTTTGAGGTTTGGGAGCGCGTCGCATGGGAAAAGACTACAGTAAGACAGAGCGGGGTGCAAAGCGGGGCCTTGCACGCAAGAGGCACGGGCCGTAGACACGCGTCGTCATCAGCGAGGGGACGGGATCATGGGTTTCAAGATGGGCATCGTGGGCTTGCCGAATGTTGGCAAATCGACCCTGTTCAACGCGCTGACCAAGACGGCGGCGGCGCAGGCGGCGAACTTTCCCTTTTGCACGATCGAGCCCAATGTGGGTGAGGTGGCCGTGCCGGATGCAAGGCTCGACAAGCTGGCCGAGATCGCCAAGAGCCGAGAGGTGATCCCGGCCAGAATGACCTTTGTGGATATTGCGGGTCTTGTGAAAGGCGCAAGCCAGGGCGAAGGGCTGGGCAACCAGTTTCTGGCCAACATCCGCGAGGTTGACGCGATTGCCCACGTGCTGCGCTGTTTCGAAGACGGGGACGTCACCCACGTGGAAGGCCGCGTGGATCCGGTGGCAGATGCCGAGACCATCGAGACCGAGCTGATGCTGGCCGACATAGACAGCCTGGAAAAGCGCCTGCAGAACATCGTGCGCAAGGTGCGCGGCGGCGACAAGGAGGCCGTTCAGCAGGAGCGGCTGATGAAGGCAGCCATGGAGGCGCTGGAAAACGGCCAGCCGGCACGGGTGGTCGAGGTGGACGAAGAGGACGCCAAGGCGTGGAAGATGCTGCAGCTGCTGACGACCAAGCCGATCCTCTATGTCTGCAACGTGGCCGAGGAGGAAGCGGCGGAGGGCAACGCGCATTCGGCAGCGGTGGCCGAGATGGCCGCGGACCAGGGCAATGCGCACGTCATCATCAGCGCCCGCATCGAGGAAGAGATCAGCCAGCTTGACGACGACGAGCAAGAGATGTTCCTGGGCGAGATGGGGCTGGACGAGCCGGGGCTGGATCGGTTGATCCGCGCGGGCTACGATCTGCTGCGGCTCGAGACCTATTTCACCGCAGGCCCCAAAGAGGCCCGCGCCTGGACGATCAAGGCGAACACCGCCGCGCCCCAGGCAGCCGGCGTGATCCATGGCGATTTCGAAAAGGGGTTCATCCGGGCCGAGACGATTGCCTATGACGATTACGTCACCCTTGGTGGGGAACAAGCGGCCAAGGAAGCCGGCAAGATGCGGGCCGAGGGCAAAAGCTATGTCGTCAAGGATGGCGACGTGCTGCATTTCCTGTTCAATACCTGATCGCCCTGCGCCCGCGCACAGGGGCCTGTGCCTGTTTTCCCGGGCCGGGGGTGGGCTATCTTTGGCGAAAGCCGAAGAAGGAAGATCAAGATGACAGACACCTACGAGCCGCCCAAGGTCTGGACCTGGGAGCCGGGCAACGGCGGCCAGTTCGCCAATATCAACCGCCCCATCGCCGGTGCGACTCACGACAAGGACCTGCCGGTCGGCAAGCATCCGTTCCAGCTGTATTCGCTGGCCACGCCCAACGGGGTGAAGGTGACGGTGCTGTTTGAGGAGCTGCTGGAGGCCGGGCACGACGCCGAATACGACGCCTGGCTGATCCGCATCAACGAAGGCGACCAGTTCGGCTCGGGCTTTGTGGGGGCGAACCCCAATTCCAAGATCCCGGCGTTGATGGATCATTCCGGTGATGCGCCTCAGCGGGTGTTCGAAAGCGCGGCGATCATGCTGCACTTGGCCGAAAAATTCGGCGCCTTCATCCCGCAGGGCGCCGACCGGACCGAGATGATGAGCTGGCTGTTCTGGCAGATGGGCAGCGCGCCGTACCTGGGCGGAGGCTTTGGCCATTTCTACGCCTATGCGCCGGAAAAGTGGGAATACCCGATCAACCGGTTCGCGATGGAGGCCAAGCGCCAGCTGGACGTGCTGGACCGGCATCTGGCCGAGAACGAGTGGATGGCGGGCAGCTATTCGATTGCCGATATGGCGATCTGGGCCTGGTATGGTCAGCTGGTGCTGGGGCGGCTTTACAGCGCGGCCGAGTTTCTGGACGTAGAGAGCTACACTCACGTGATGCGCTGGGCCAGGGCGATTGACGCGCGCCCGGCAGTGCAGCGGGGCCGCATGGTGAACCGTGCCTTCGGCGAGCCGGAATTGCAGCTGCACGAACGCCACGACGCGTCGGATTTTGAGACCAAGACCCAGGACAAGATCGGCGACAGCTGACGCATGCTGCGGGTGCAGCAAAAAAACCTGACAAAGCCGGGGCGCGTCACCTTGCGCCCCGGATTGGTCAGGCGTAGGGGGGCGGCGCGGCACCTGGGCCGCGAGTTACCGATTGCGCCCCATGTCCCCCGATACCCTGTTTCCGCCACTGCGCTGGGCCTCAAAGGTCACAGGCAGCAGCCTGCGGTCCGACGCCTTTGCCGGGTTCACCAATGCCGCCGTGGTGCTGCCGCAGGGCGTGGCCTTTGCCACCATCGCGGGCCTGCCGCCGGAATACGGGCTGTATACGGCGATGGTCACGGCGGTGATCGCGGCGCTGTGGGGCTCGTCGATGATCATGATCTCGGGGCCGAC